>JAYVQF010000309.1:0-16552 GCA_043777195.1 Thermoanaerobaculia bacterium | reverse complement strand
CCGTGCGCAGATTATTTTCGGCGCAATGTGACACGGCGAGCCTCCTCAGGAATTGCGCCCGGAGTTTTCTGTGGCGCGGACAACATCCCTTTGGGGTGAACCGCAGGCAGCGGCAGCGCGCTGGTTTCCTTGTAGGTTTCCAGAACCAGCGTCGAGCGGGTGGCGGTCACCTGCGGGATGGCGCCGAATTTTTCCCGCAGGAGTTTGCCCAGCGCCTCGGGGCTTTCCACCCGCACCTTGACCAGATAGCAATCCTCGCCCGCGACATTGTGCACTTCCAGCGTCTCGGGAATTTCCGCGAGCAAGCGGGCGCAGTCGGCGCGCTTGACCGCCTCGTTGGCGGTGACGAAGATGAAGGCGAGCAGGCCGCGCTTGAGCGGGTGCGGATCGAGGCGGGCGTGATAACCGCGGATGAGTTTGGACGCCTCGAGTTTGCGCACGCGCTCGAAAACCGCGCTGGGCGCCAGCCCCACCCGGCGGGCGATTTCGGCGTTGGCGAGACGGCCTTCTTCCTGGAGAATGGCGAGGATGCGCAGATCCATCGGGTCGATCATGCGATGAATTTAACGCCGGGCCGATGATTCGTCAAGTAAATCTTTGTAATTACGAAGATAAATTAACATTCTGCTTGATTTAAAGAATAATATTTCTAAGTCAACCCAACCTGCCTTCCGGCTTGCGACGATTCTTCGGCTGTTTTTTCCCGTGACGGGAGCTTGCCCCCGCCGCGATTTCGTCGTATATTTATCGCGCGGCCACCATCGGCCCGGGAGCTGTCATGTCATCCATGAGAATTCGAGAGAGCGCGCTAATCTTTTTGTTCACCGTCGCGCCATTCGCGCTGCGCGCCGCCACGCCGCTGCGCATTCAGGCCGACACCCTGCCGATGGCGGTGGTCGGCTCCGCTTTCAGTTATCAGCTCGTCGCCGTCGGCGGCGGCGGTGTGTATAGCGGCTTTACCTGTGCCCCCCTGCCCTGCCCGCTGCCCCCCGGACTGAGTCTTTCCACCGCAGGCCTCATCAGCGGTACCCCCACCGCGGGGGGCGCTTTCACCCCGGCGATCACCGTCACCGATTCGCTCAATGGCACGGCGACCCAGTCGGTGAAGGTCGCGGCCTACAGTCCGACCGCCTTCGACACCTGGTGCCCGCTGGGGGACGCGGGTGGCAATTACAGTTCGGTCGCGATGTCACCCGTTTTTTCCACGGGCAATACGGCCGTGGCGGGGTTGACTGCGGGCGGCGTGGTGCAGACGACCAATGGCGGCACGAACTGGAACCGGGTGGCGGGATTTGACGGGCTGCGCGTCGCCGCGCTGGTTTCCGATTTCAGCAAGACGCCGATCGATTACTGGGCGGTCACCGCCACCGGGGTCAATGGCCAGCCGGGCGCGGCGATTTTTCATTTCGACAGTGCCACATCGAGCGTGGGCGCCGCGGAAATCAGCAACCCCCCCGGCTGGCTCGGCGGTCGCCGCCATATTCGCCAGGCGTTTCGCACCAGCGCCGGCGCGATGCTGGCGAGCGACGATCAGGGCGGCGTCTTGTACAAATCATCAGCCGCCGGGAGTTGGGGGGCATACAACAGCGGGCTGCCCATTGTGGGCGGGCAAATCAATGTCACCAACATCGCCTTCGGCAATCTCAGTAGTTCGTCTTTGGGGGTCGCCCTGGTAAACAGCGCGAGCGCCGCCGGGATCTACACCAGCGCCACCGCGACCGGCGGGGCGTGGTCGCTCTGCGGCACCGGCCTGAGCGGCGCGGCCAATCAATGGCAGGCGCTGGCTATGGGCGCGGACGGCGTGCTCATCATCGGCGACCGCGCCGGCAATGTCGCGACCACGACGATCGCGGGCAACTGCACGCCCCTACCCGGCCCGACTTTTTCCGACGGCGGCGTGCCGGTCAAGCCCGTCATCAACGGCTTCGTCATTTCATCCTGCTACACCAGCACCACGCGCTCGGTTTACGCCATCACCGATGCCGGGGTTTTCTTTCACGGCAATGTCACGAACACCGTGACGCCCTTCGTCAAAGTAAGCGGCGGCCTTTTGAGCGAGGAGGTGAGCGACCTCGGGGTCTCCGATAATTGCGCCGACGGACGCTTGCTCGTCGCCACGCGCGGCCACGGCCTCGCGACCGGCCTCGCCAATCAGCTCTGTCATGCGCGCACGCCGGCGAACGCACAAGCCGCCGATATCACTTCGCTGGCGGCCACCGGAACCTTCAGCTCGCCGTCCAGCTACGCCTGCGGCGCCGGCGCGCGCATCTATTTCTACCCGACGATGATCGGCGCCTCGCCCACCCTGGGCGCCCCGCGCGCGAATGGCCGAATCCGCGAATTTCTGAACGGCGTGGAGCTGCGTGAAAAAACGATCACGGGCGTCGCCGCCTCCTATTCGGGTTATGATTATGATTTTTTCGCCGCTTCAGCGACGGGAATTTACAATTGGTCGGATGTGGACGAAAACAATGTATTTTTCTTCCCGACGATGGAGCCGCAGATTTTCATCCGCGGCGTGCCTTCCAGCGTCAACGCGGCGGCGTATGGATTATCGGCCGGAGTTGCGGGCGTTTCACCGGCCGGCATTTACGCCGCAAACCCCGCCGCCGCACCCTGGCAAAAAATCATCTCCCTGCCCACCCCCGGCCTCGCGCCGACCGACTTTGCGCCGGGCGGCCCGCTCTCGCTCACCGCCGGCAACGACGAAATGTGGATCGCCTACGGCAGCGGCGGGGTGCAGGAATTCCAATTCATCGCGGGCACGCCCGCGCTGTTCGCGCAGAACACGGGCCTGAACGGCCTCACTGTGTACCGCATCGCCGCCGGGCAAATTAAAAACGCCGCGAATTATGTATTCATCCAGGCAAGGAATACCTTGATCGGCGGGCCCTTCATGCTGCTGCGCGGCACCAAGGCGAATTCCCCTGCGAATTCCGTCGTCTCGTTTAGTGCGAGCGGGATCGGCGCGGGTCTGCCCTCCACGGAGGCGGCCAATCAGATCATTGCCGAGCCAGCCGTAGCGGGCGTCGCCGGATATGTCTGGGTGCTTTTTCCAACGCAGGGTGTTTATGTCTCACCCGATGCGGGCGCGACCTTTACCCAGATCGCGGGCGGCGGCCTCCCCGCGCGCTACAACCCCTTGCAGCTGGTACCCGCTGCCAATTTTTCCAGCGTCGGCGGGCGTCTTGATGTTGCGCTTTTGCTCGCCGGGCGCGGGGTGTTTGTCTCCAATGACGGCGGCAAAAATTACTGCTTCGGTCCCGCCCTGATGAGTCAGACCGGCCTCAACATCCGGAATTCTTCCAGCAGCCCGACCTCGCGTGATGACCTGCTGGTCGCCACCGACGACGGAGTTTTCGTCACCCACGATCGCGGCGCCAATTTTTACACCCGCACTTTCTGCGATCAATCCACCAACTCAGTGCTTTATCATCGGGGCAACAACACCATTCTTGCGGGCAGTTTCGACGGTATCTATTATTCGCCAGACTACGGCCAGAACTGGATACAAATTTTTGGCAACAATGCCAACAGTTTCGCGCAGAATGACACCGGCTCGACCATCGTGTCGGCGGTGACCAACGGGCTGCCGCAGTATTCCACGAATGGCGGATCTCTCTGGAACAACGCCGCCGGCCCCTCCGACAGCACCGCGGTTCACTTCAACAGCAAGACGACTTTTGCGGCCGGCGCCGCTGCGCTTTACTGGATGGTCGGCGCAGCAAGCGGCGCCAGCTACAGCGCCACCGGTTCCGCCTGGACGCTCGCCAATGGCGGCAATGTGGATTACCTGCTGACCAGCGCGGGCGGCAGTTGGGCTTCAGTGCTCAGTCTGGGCGGCACGCCGTCAAAGGTCATCGCCGGCAACGGGAGCGCGGGGGTGTATCGCACCCTCGATGGCGCCGACAGCTGGCGCAATGTCTCAACCACCGGCTCGGGACTGGAAACCACTTCGAAAAACGCCGCGGCGCTGGTGAGTTCGAACACCGCCTTCGGCACCACCGATGTGCTCGTCGGCATGGTCGGCTCGACAACGGGAGGCGTTTATCTTTCCGGCGACAATGGCGAACACTGGACGCCGGTCAACGCGGGTTACGACCCGAACAATCTCTCCATCTCCTCGCTCATCACCACGAGTTGCAGCGGCTGCCCGGTGCAGTATTACTCCGGATCTTACGGCGGCGGTTTGTATACGCGTACGGTCACCGTCGTCACGCCCCCGGCGATCACCGGCTGGTGCTTTGCCGCGGCATGCGCCTGCGGCACCGCCCCGGCGAGCGGCCCTGAGGAGGGCGGACAGGCCTTCAAATTGTGCGGGACCGGATTCCAAACCGGCGCGGTGGTCGAATTTGACGGCGTGCCGGTCTATACCAACTACGGAGGCGGCGGTTGCGCGCTGACTGCCACCACGATCACTTGCACCGCCGGCGCCAGCGGCACTCCTGCCCACGCGCCGCTCCCGGCGGCGGGCGTTCCCGTGCGCGTGCGCAATCCCGACACCCGTGTCGGCGTGATGCCGCAGAACTATGTATATACGGGCGGCGCCCCGCGGGTGACCACCTCGCTGCGCGTTGCAAAATCGGGAACCAATGCCGCCCTCACCTGGACCTGCGCGACCTGCGTTGTCAGCAACCCCGCGCGCGTTTACCGCAGCCAGAATGCGGCTTTCACGCAGTACCTTGAAAATTACAACGGCGGCACCAGCGGAACTTACAGCAACACCGGCGCGCTGGCAACCACCACCTACCCGAGTTATTTCTGGAGCGTGGAGTGAGTAGCACTGAATAATTATGAATTAGATATTACAAATTACGAATCATTGCCCCTGTTTTTTTGATTGACGCGTACTACGGATTTCTGTCAATTCGTAATTCGTAATTCCTGATTCGCAATTTCTCGTTAGAATTCCCGGCGATGTCTCATCATCCCATCGCCGCGCCGCTGCGAGACGGACTGCGCAAGGCGCTGCGCCAGTATTGGAAAATTCTCAAGATCGTGCTGCCGGTGTTTCTGCTGGTGACCGCGCTGCGACTGGTGCCCATCGGCGGCGCGCCCCTGCTGCCGAGGCTGGCGCTGTGGGCGCGTCCCGCGATGGGCTGGCTGGGATTTCCCGGTGAGGCGGCGCTGGCGATTCTGCTGGGCTGGGCGCTCAACATCTACGCTTGTGTCTCGGCGATGGCTGCGGGCGGCTATTCCCCCGCGCAGGCGACCGCGATGGGCCTGCTGGTCGGCATCGCCCATAATTTTTTCGTCGAAACCGCGGTGCTTTATAAATTGAAGGCGCAGGGGTTCCGCCTGCTGCTGTTCCGCATCGCGGCCGGCCTGCTCACCGGAGGGATTTATTTGCGCTTTGCCGGCGCTGGCGGGGTCGGCGCGAATTCCCATCCGACGGTTTCCGCATTGCCGCCACCGGGCTGGCTCGATCACCTCGGCGCGCCGCTATGGCGGACGATCAGCCAGCAATTGCTGCCTTTGCCCGCCGCCTGGCTGGGCGGAGGTCTCAAGCTGCTCCTCAACATGGCGGTCATCATCGCGCTGGTTTTCATCGCGGTGGAATTTCTGCGCGCCTGGGGCGGGCTGCAATGGCTGCTGCGTGCGGCGCGGCCGCTGCTGCGTCTTTTGGGCCTCAGCGATGCGGCGGCCATGCCCTGGCTGGCGGCTTTTTTATTCGGCCTGGTTTATGGGGCCGGGTTGATGCTGCAAGCGGCGGAGGAACGGCCGCTGCCGCCGGATCAAATCTTGAAGGTGTCCGTCTTCGCGCTCCTGTGCCACGCCATCATCGAGGACACCTGGCTCTTCCAGCCGGTGGGCGGCAGCGTCGCTCAGATCCTGCTGATTCGCCTGACCCTCGCCCTGGGAGTTGGCGCGCTGCTGGCGAGGATGCTTCAGAGGCACGATTAATTTCGGCTGGGCGGCCGTCAACCCGCCACAACCATTCACGGAGTCGCAGAGACGGCTCAGTCATACAAACGAATAACCGCTCGCAAAACGCCCTGGATACTGACGCGCGAGGCGGGGTAGGATTTCGTTTGCAACCCGGGATTGGCGGGGATCAGGTCGATGTCGCGCGCCCCGTCGCGCCGGCGAAACTTTTTGAGCGTGGCTTCGCGGCCACCGATGAGGGCGACCACGATCTCGCCGTTGCGGGCCTCGCGCCGGGCTTCCACCACCACCGTGTCGCCATCGTGAATGCCTTCGTCAATCATGGAGTCGCCCCGCACCCGCAGCGCATACAACCCGCCGCCCTTCGCTTTCAGCCGGGCGGGCAGGTCGAGGGTTTCCGGTTCGGCGAAATTTTCGATCGGTTCGCCGGCGGCGATGACGCCGAGCAGCGGCACCGTGAACTTGCCCGTCTCCGGGGCCTGGTGAATTTCATACTGCCGTTTGGAATTTGCGCCGCGCGTGATGAGGCCACGCGCGGTGAGGTTGGCGACATGCTTGTGTACGGTGGAGACCGAGTTGATGCCGAGGTGCGCGGCGATCTCCTGGTAGGACGGCGCGAAGCCGTTGTGCGTGATCTCGCGTTCGATGAAGGCGAGCACTTTGCTTTGCTGGCGGGTGATCAGGCTCATGCCTGAATAATAGGCGAAAATAGAGGGAAAGTCAATAGACAACCCAAATCTCAAACATCGCGCTAAACTCACATGCCCTCATCATCGTTCATCGCTCATCGTTCATCGCCACTATCCAAACCATGCAGATTCCGACCGCTCTCGCGTCCAGCATGACCCCGCTTTTTTCCGACCACTGGCTTCTGCCCGAACTCTCCTGGCTGGAAAAAATCCTGCGCCCGGCCGTGGTTTATATTTTCATCCTCATCGCGTTCCGCCTGCTGGGCAAACGGCAGGTGGGGCAAATGACCAAATATGACCTCATCGTGATGATGATGATCTCCAATGTCTTGCAGAATGCCATGATCGGCCCGGATAATTCGGTGCTCGGCGCCATGATCGGCGCCGCCACCATCCTGCTGTTGAATGCAGGCGTGGGCTGGTTCGTCTTCCGCTCGCGCAAATTCGAGCACTGGATCGAAGGCAGTCCCACACCCGTCATCTTCAATGGCCAAATCATCGAGGCCAACCTGCGCCATGAACAACTCAGCCGGGATGACCTGCTCGCTTGCCTGCGCCGCCAGGGCATTTTCAATCTGCACGAAGTGAAGCTGGCGGTGATCGAGGACAATGGCTCCGTCGCGATCCTAAAACATGGCGACTTTCATCACCCTCCCGTGGTCGTGGAAGAAAAAATTTGAATCGCTAAAGTTCAGGGACAACTCGCGACCGGGGCAGTCCCGAAGTCGTCCACGAACGACGGGACGGTGTAAAACTCGCCGGTGCCGGTTGCGGGGGATTCGCTCGCGGGAGTGCTGGCCGGATTGGCATTGGTGGAATTGCGCAGGAAGGCTTGAGCGCCGGAAGGCGTCGTCGCGCCGAAGACTCGCCAGGGCCCGACAATTGCGTCACCGTTGCAGGCGAAACGGCCGGGGTCGCTCCAGTAAAAATCGGGAATCCCGGCAGGCTTTTCCGGCATGATCGTGACCGTGTCCACATAAGGAGCGGGCCGTGAATAGCCGCAGGGCGGCGTGGTATTGGTCGTTTGGAATTGGCAGAGGATTTTCTCCAGCATGCGCTGTTTGTTGGAGGCGCCGCCACCGTCCGCGAGATTTTCGAAGGCATAGGGCATGAAGACCATCTTCAGGCCGTTCGTCGAAGTCGCCCCGCAATCCGTTCCCGCAATGCACAACCGCACGCTGCCGGTCGGAAAGCCGGACGCCGCCCAATGGGCCAATTGGCGGGCGCCGGAGACGCCGGTACGCAGGAGCGTGCCGTCAGCGAAATTATTGAAGTAAGTGGTGGCGAGGGTGTTGTAGGCGGCCTCCGTCGCCCAGACGCCCGGCTCGGCGGCGACATTCGAGATGTTGTCCTTGATGATGTCCTGATTGACATGGGCGAGCTTGAGCTGGGTGAAGGAAAAGTCGGCGGCGGGAATATCCTGTGACAGGCCTTTATAACGGTCGAACAGGTAATCCTGCGAAGAGAGAAAGAGCCGTCCGGAAGGGGCGTTGAGCAGCAAACCCAAATCAGTTTCGGCGTTGCGATCGCCGGTAAAGGCGGGCAGCAGGGTGCCGGCATAGTCGAAGCCGGTGAACCATACCACCGAGTTGTAGGGCGTCATGATTTCGTTGTTGAGATAGCCGGCCGTCGCACCGTAGGGGGGATGGCCGAACACCGCAGTGTCCCACAGTGCATAGGTGCTGCCCAGGGTTTTAAAAGCAGAGGTATATACATCGACGCCGGTGGTGTTGGGCAGAATGCCCTCGTCCTTCACCAGCATGACATTCGCCTGCCCCACGAACGAGCCAAAGCCGGTGCTGTGGCAGTAATTGAACACCGTGCCTGTTGCATTACCGACTTCGATATTATAGGAGCGATTGAGTGTTTCACCCGTGCGGATGGAGGTATTTGGCCCGAGGGTCATCGTGAAATTGGCCGTGGCACTGCCGGCGGCAGGCACCGAGGCCGTGGTGACGAAAGTGGGCGGAGATTGGGTCACATAAGTCTGCTGCGCCGCGAGTCCGATTTTAAAAGTATGGGCGCCGGTGTCGTGATTGATAACCTGCAGATGGTAGGTGACGGTTTCGCCGGGATCGGGGTAGCCGTTCACTATGGCGCCATCGGTGAAAGTTTCAACCTCCTCGAAGTTGTAGGCGCCCACGGTGATTCCGGACGGACAATAATCGGAATCATTGTTCAACCAGTTCACCGCGCGGGTGAGCAAGGTCTGCAGGCGGCCTGCGGTGGCGTCGAGTTCCGGGGCGAAGGCGAGGAAAATGGATTTGGCGTAAGGATGGGGCGCCAGCGAGAATACGCTGCTGTCAAACAAAAAGCCCGCCGGACGATGGTCGGCAGTATAGAAAATCGGCTGGCCATAGCGGCTGGTCAGCGCATCAGTGAAGGGCCCGAAAGGAACCGCGCCAAGATTCAGAGTCTGTTGCGCGCCGGTCGTGATGTCGCTGGAGATGGGGTTGCCGGGGATGCCGGTCAAGGTGCGGCCGGGCCGCCAGGGATTGGCCTGCACCACGAAATCATTTAATGTGGAATTGCCGGCGACCAATACCGTCTGCCGGGTGGAGGGCGCGGTGCCGCTGCCCACCGGCAGCCAGTAGTTGTAAGTGCCCGGCGGCAAATTGGCGATGGTGTAAGCGCCCGAGGCGGCCCCCGACAACACCGAGCCGCGTTTGCCCGGCCCCCCGTCAAAGCATATCCGTTGATTGAAGAGCTGAAAGCCGGCTTGGTCGGTGATCGTGCCGCTGATTGACAGCGTGCCGGACAAAATGGAATTTGTCGGACAGGCGCCGGCGCCGGGAATGATGTCAATGTCGTTGGCGACAGAGGTAATCTGGAAATGATCGTTGAGAACCGAGCCATCAGGCACCCGACCATTCACACCATTCAAGAGATCAAAAAAAATGTCCTGCCCGGTGATCAGGGTCCGGCCTCCCAGATCCTGAAACATCTTCAGATTGGTCTGGTCGGCGGCGGTCAGGGTTTTGCCGGGTTGATAGCTGCCCCCGGTGAACCAGATGAGGGTTTTGTATCGGCTCATAGTGGCGAGGCTCAGGGGCCCGCTCGCGGCCACATCATAAACGGTGTAACCGATCCCGGCGGTATTGAGCGCGGTTGTATATGCGGCCTGGGTGTCCGGACAGCCGGTGAGGCTGGGCGTGCACTGGGTCGTGTCCCCCGACCCATCGTCATCAACCAGCAGAATACCGGCTGAAACCGCAGCGGTCACCTTGAACACGCCGGGGTAATAAGTGTAGGGGCCTGGAGCCGTTCCGTAGCCCGGGGTGTCAATCACTACATAATAAGTCCCGGGGGGCTGATTCAGAGCGACCGCAGCGAAGTCGCCGTAGGCGATGGCCTTGGTGGTGTCACAAGTCGGGCCGAGGAGAATGATATCCACATCAACAAAAGGCACGCGGTTGGGTTGAACGAAAATCCGGATATCTCCGGTGGTCGCGGTGTTGAATTGGTACACCACTTCCCGCCCACCTTCGTCGAAGGGGACGATACCGGCGGGAAGGTAACCATTGAGGATATTGGTGCTGTTGACGAGGTCACTCGTGTCGCCCGTGACGGTTGTACCATTGGTCGGCAAAGTCGGGGGGGAGCCGCCGCAGAGGGTGGCGGGCATCTTGGTCAAAGAAGCACCCGCTCCGGCCTTGGCCATAGAGGGGGGCGCTGTGCCCAGTTTTGCCGCTGCCAAGCCCGCCGGGGTAAGTCCGGTGGGGGGCACAAGCCGGGGGCGGATCTGAGCCGCCGCTAGAGAAAGCGGCAGGAGGGTGGCGAGCGCGGCGGCATGGAAAATTTTAAAGTTCATCATGATAAATCCTGTCTAGAGACTTAAACGCATATCCAGCCGTCAGGCATTCACCACCGCACCAGGCGTGGGTCACTGAGTCCGCGGGCGGTTGAAGCCGTATAAATTCAGACTGAGCCATGAATTTACCGCATTTCACCCACCACGCCCGGAATATAAACGGGATTCCCCGCAAAAATACGGTAATTCCCTTACAGGAATGACCATATCCCTTCACTCGCAGGCCGTCCTTCTTGAAAACATCAAGCAACGAGTTCCAAACATCTCCGGACGAGTTCCAAACTTCACCGAACGAGTCCTCCGTTTCGCCGAAGGGTTCCCCGACATCGTCAATCGAGTCTCAACTATCGCTAAATGAGTCCCGCGTCTCGCCGAAGGAGTCACAAAGTTCGCCGAACAAGTCTCAGTGTTCAGCGAAAGCGTCCCCAAAATCATCGAACGAGGCTTGCTCTGGACAGAATGAGTCTCCCGCGTGACTGAATGAGTCTCCCGCTTCAGCGGAAGACAGCGGGGTCAGGGCGAGAGCAACAAACACAAGGCTGAGGGCAGGCAATTTTCGCGCCCGGCCCGCACGCGAATCTTCAACTCTGCTCTCCAGATTTTGACTTTTGGTCTGAGGGCTCGCCCTCGCCATTCATCCCCTTTTTGAATTCATGAATGGCTTCACCCAGGCCGCGGCCTATGCCTTTGAGTTTGGCGCCGCCGAACAGCAACAGGGCGATGGCGAATATCAGCATCAGCTCGGGAAAGCCGACATCCAAGAACGGGACGAGAAGCAAAATCTGCATGGAAAAATTTTAGCATATGCGAATTGCAATTCTATTCACCTTCGCCCAGGAGCTGCTGGCCCGGAGCCTGCCGCTTCATGTCGGTATTCATTCCCACAAAACGGGTAAGATTTCGTTTCGCAAAAGCAATTCAAGGAGTTCCCCATGCCCGAAGGCGCTGAAATTGACACCGACAAGCTCAGTGAATCCATCCAGGAAGAGCTGGAGAAGGAAGGCGGTTCATTTTTGCGTAAAATTGCGCTCACGACCGCGCTCATCGCGGTGCTGGCCGCGGTTTCGGCGCTGCAGGCGGGCGGCACCATCAACGAAGCGCTGCTGCGAAAGACCGACGCCGCGCGGATGCAGTCAGAGGCCTCCGACCAATGGGCGTTTTACCAGGCGAAAGGGATCAAGGCCGGAGCAAACGAAGCCGGGCAGCAATCCTGGCTTGCGGCGGGCAAGCCGGTTCCCGACACCTTGGCTGCTGAAAAAACGCGCTATCAGCAGGAACAGGAAGGCATCCGGGACAAGGCGAAGGAAAAGGAGAAGGAGCGCGACGCCCTGAATGAGGAGGCTGAGCACCTGCTCCACCGCCACCATCGCTTTGCCGGCGCCGTCGCGCTTTTCCAGATCGCCATCGCCCTGGGCGCGATCGCGGCACTCACCAAAAATCGCATGGTGTGGATGGGTTCACTCGCGGTCGGGCTCATCGGCACGACGCTTTTCGTCATCGCGTTTATCCGGTGACAGATTCGGGGCTGCCCGGCGAGTTCCCCTGGTCTGCAACCTGATGACGGCGCAGCGAAGGTCAAGCCCATGAAAAAAGTGAAAATTCCCCCGGGTCCATCCGAACAACGCGTAGCGGGCAAGGCGCTGCGCACGCGCGTCTCGCGATCCTCCCAGGGCACCTGGCGCCCGGCATCCGATCGTCCCGATCCCATCGCGATCCTGCATGCCTCCGATCAGGGGCGACTGTCGCGTCTGCTGCCCATCCGGTATGGGCGCATGGCCCTTTCGCCCTTCGCGTTTTTGCGCGGTTCGGCTGCGGTGATGGCCTGCGATCTGGCGAAAACTCCGGTGAGCGGGATCCGGGTGCAGGCGTGCGGGGATGCGCACCTCCTCAACTTCGGCGCGTTCGCCTCTCCCGAGCGGCAACTGCTGTTTGATGTCAATGACTTCGATGAAACGCTGCCCGCCCCGTGGGAGTGGGATCTCAAACGGCTGGTCGCGAGCGTTGCGGTTGGGGCCCGTTATCGGGGCGCCGCGCGCCCGCTACAGACGGAAGCGGTTCGCGCCGCCGCCCAAGGCTATCGCCACCAACTCCAGGAACTCGCGACACTGAAAACTATGGACGGCTGGTATGCTCATATTTCAGCCGACGAACTCGTTGCCATCGCGCCGAACGCGCGGCTGCGCAAATACGCCGCAATGACGGAGGAGAAGTCGCATCCGCACAGCGCCCGGCGGTCCTTCCCGAAAATGCTGTTATCCGGAAGGGACTATCCGCGCTTTCGCGATGAACGGCCGCTTGTTTATCACCATCGACATGACGCCGGATTCGCGTCCCGGATGCACCATTTGCTTCGGGACTACGGCGCCACCCTATCCGAAGACCACAGGGCATTGCTGGCCCGTTTCGTCGCGGTTGACATGGCCGTCAAAGTGGTGGGCGTAGGCAGCGTCGGCACCCGCTGCGGCGTGGCCCTGCTGCTCGCGGCGAGTGATGATCCGCTGGTGCTACAAATTAAGGAAGCCCGCGACTCGGTGCTGGCGCCTTTCGCCGGAAAGGGCGCGCATGCGCATCAGGGGCAGCGCGTGGTTGCCGGCCAGCGGCTGATGCAGGCCGCGAGCGACATCTTCCTGGGTTGGGCGACAGACGAAGAAGGCCGCCATTTTTATGTCCGCCAGCTCCGTGATCTCAAAGCCGCCGTGGATCTGGACGCCTTGCCGCCCTCGCGGCTGCCCGGCTACGCGGCACTCTGCGGCAATGCCCTTGCGCGTAGCCACGCCCGCTCCGGGCAAGCTGCCCAAATAAGCGGCTACCTCGGGCGCGGCAGCGTCTTCGACAGGGCGCTGGCGCAATTCGCCTCCCGTTATGCAGATCAAACCGAACGGGACCATGCCGCGCTGCAAAAAGCGATCCGGGCCGGAAGAATCATTGCGGAGCGCGGGGTATAAACCCGGTATCAAACCCTTATTTGACCGCAGCTGAACAAGTCTCCATGCCTCGTGCAGAGGGGTTCAGTGGCTCAACGAGTGCAGCGCGCTTGCTGCAAGACCCCTCTCTCGCGATCAGCATGCCTCGTCCATCAGCCTTGGCAAAAAAAAAAGCAGCGGGCGAAGGCCCGCTGCTGTGAGACAGCGCTATTGGCGCCGGGGACTACGCGCCTTTAACGGCAGTCGCGGGCGTTCTGACCGTCTTCTTGGCGTGACGGTGCAGACGGCCGTTGCGATGAGCCTTCCCCGCTTTTTTACCCGGGGTGGGTGCAACCTCGGGAGTCGGCGCCTTCGCCGGGGTGGGCGCTTTCGCGGGCGCAGGAGCAGCCGCAGGAACGGGCGCGGAAGCCGGCTTGGCGGCGGAACCGGCCATGGCGGCGGCGCTGAAGAGGGTGGTGAGCAGGATGAGTGTCGGTTTGTTCATGATTGAATTCTCCTTAAAGAATTTTGTGCGTTTGGACGCAAGCTTAATTAATGCACGCGCCATGCCAAGCATGGGAAAACGGGTAACTCCCTGTTCTTCGGTTCATTGCACGAAATAGGAACAGCGAGGATTTATCGCACTGACCGGTTTGGTGCGATGGATCAGCTTCACTGAGGCGGGTTTTCTTTACATTACGACGGGATAGAGTCCAGTTTATTTACTCGATTTGGTCCTATCTTGCATAGCCAGGCTATTTACCCTATTCTCAAGTCAATATTTCCGGAAGAAGATTACCTTGGACACCAGTGGAAAGCTGAAGATTCTTCGCGCTTCAACCGGGTTCAGGCGTTGCAGGTGGTCCCGCGTTCCAGTGCTTGAAGCGCTGCTGCAGGTTGTCCAGATAGATGTACACCACCGGCGTCAGATACAAGGTCAGGAGCTGCGAGACCACCAACCCGCCCACCACCGCCAGCCCGAGCGGGCGGCGGGAGTTGGCGCCGGCGCCGGTCCCAAGTGCGATAGGCAAAGTCCCCATGAGCGCCGCCATGGTGGTCATCATGATGGGGCGGAAGCGGACGATGCAGGCCTCGTAGATGGCGTCGGCGGGGCTCTTCCCCTGCCGTTCGGCGTCCAGCGCGAAGTCGATCATCATGATGGCGTTCTTTTTCACGATGCCCACCAGCATGATGATGCCCACGAACGCATAGACACTCAACTCGCTGCGGAACAGGATCAGGGTGAGCAATGCGCCGAAGCCGGCGGAGGGCAGGCCGGAAAGGATGGTGACGGGATGGATGAAGCTCTCGTAGAGGATGCCGAGCACCATGTAGATCACCCCGACCGCGATCAGCAGCAGCAGCCCGAGGCCGGCGAGCGAAGACTGGAAGGCCTGCGCCGAGCCCTGAAAGTTGAGGTTGATGGATGCCGGCAGCGCCTCGCGCGCTAGCAGCTTCACCCGGGCGATGGCGTCGCCGATCGCCATGCCGGGCTTGAGGTTGAAGGAGAGGGTCACCGCGGGCAGTTGCCCGGCGTGGTTGATGGTGAGCGGCCCCATGCCGGGCCCGATCCCGGCCAGCGCGGTGAGCGGCACCAGCTGGCCCGACTGGCTCCTGACATGGAGCAACGACAGCGCGGAGGAATCCTGCTGGTATTGCGGGTCCACCTGGAGGATGACCTGGTACTGGTTGGTCGGGGCTAAGATGGTGGAAACCTGCTGACTGCCGTAGGCGCTGGCCAGCGCCGACTCGATCTGCTGCGCGCTCACCCCCGTCGCTGAAGCCTGGTCGCGGTTGATGGTGATGATGACTTGCGGGTTCTTGATCTGCAGGTCGCTGTTGACGTCGAGAAAGCCCGGCTCCGCCCGCAGTTTGTCGGTGAGCAGGGTTGTCGAACGGTAGAGATCTTCAATGTCGGTGGCCTGCAGTGTCACCTGGTAGAGCGCCTTGGTGAGCTGGCCGCCGATGCGGATCGGGGGCGGGTTCTGCAGATAGGTCTGGATGCCGGGAAGTTTCGCCAGCTGCGGCCGCAGCCGCGCGATGACAGCATCCGGGCCGGGCTTGCCGGGCCGCTCGTCGCGCGGCTTGAGGTGGAGAAACACGATGCCTGAGTTGCTCGCGCCGCGGCTGCCCACCGTGGAGAAGAAGCCCTCGACACTGCTGTCCGCGGCGACGATTTTCATCACCTCCTTCTGGTGCGCCACCATGTCGTCGAAGGAGATGCCCTGCGCCGCCTCGGTGAAGCCGAACACCTGGCTGATGTCGTCGCTGGGCAGGAAGCCTTTAGGGATCACGATGAAAAGGCAGCCGGTCGCCACGAGCAGGAGCAACGAGAAGATGAGCGTTCCGCGCTGCCGCTGCAGCACCCATTGCAGGGTGCGCTCGTAGAAGCCCAGCACCCGCTGGAACAGTCGCTCGGTGGCGTTGTAGAAGCGGCCGTGATGCGCCTCCGCCGGGGGCTTGAGAAAACGGCTGCACAACATCGGGGTCAGGGTCAGCGAGACAAAGCCGGAGACCAGGATCGCGACGCTGATGGTGACCGCGAACTCGTGGAACAAGCGGCCGAGGATGCCGCCCATGAAGAGGACGGGGATGAAGACTGCGGCCAGCGACAGGGTCATAGAGAGGATGGTGAAACCGATCTCGCGCGAGCCCTGGAGCGCGGCCTCCAGCGGCTTTTCGCCCCGCTCCATGTGGCGCACGATGTTTTCCAGCATGACGATGGCGTCGTCCACTACGAACCCCACGGAGAGCGTCAGCGCCATCAGCGACAGGTTGTCGAGGCTGTAGCCCATCAGGTACATCACCGCAAAGGTGCCGACGATGGACATCGGCAGCGCCAAGCTCGGGATGATGGTCGCCGAGAGATTGCGCAGGAAGAGGAAGATGACCATGATCACCAGCGCGACGGTGAGCAGCAGTGTGAATTTCACATCGCGCACCGATTCGCGGATTGACTGGGAACGGTCGTAGACGATGTCGAGCTTGACCGACGCCGGCAACTGGCTGCGGAATGAAGGAAGCAGCGCCTTGATCGAATCAACCACCGCAACGGTGTTGGTGCCCGGCTGGCGCTGCACCGCGAGCACGATGGCGCGGGTGCCATTGAACCAGCTCGCGGACTTGTCGTTCTCGACGCTGTCAATCACCCGGCCGAGCTCCTCCAGCCGCACCGGCGCGCCGCCACGGTAGGAGACGATAAGCAGCCGGTAGTCCGCGGCCGTGTTGAGCTGGCCGGTGGCTTTGATCGTGAACGCCTCGTG
>JAYVQF010000308.1:0-16599 GCA_043777195.1 Thermoanaerobaculia bacterium | reverse complement strand
CGTGGCCGAAGTTGCGGCGCGGGTGCGCCTGGAGCGGTTATGCATTGCTGGCCGCCGGATTGGCAGGGTTCGTCGGGCTGCTCCTCCTCCAGGGTAATCTCGAAAAGATCTGGCCGGCGGTCGCGGTGGCATATCTCGGGGTTTGTCTGGAAATTCTCGGGCTGCTGTTGCCGATGCTGGCGCTCGATCATTTCGACGCCTCGGCACTGGGCATCGCGCTGGCGCAGATCAATTTGCTGACGGCCGGCGGCGCGGGAATGCTTTACGCCATAGACAAACGCTGGCCTTTTCTGCAATTCGATTTTTTCGGCCGGCTCTATGCGCACATTCATCTCGCCGCGCTCGGCTTCATGCTGACCCTCTTTGTCGCGGTCGCGCATCAGTTAATTCCCATGTTTCTGTGGAGCGACAAACCGCGTCACCGCTTCGCCTGGGTCTCGGTGATCGGCGTCGGCGTTGGCGCGCAGGCGCTCTTCTGGTGCCTGCTTCTGGGCAAACCCTGGTGGCCGGCGGCGATTGCGATCGCGGCGGGGTTCATCCTTTTCGCACTGGACGGCCACGGCTTCGTCCGCTCCCGCCGCCGTGCGTTTCCCCTGGTGCTGCGGCAGACCATGGCCGCGGAGTTCGTGCTGCTGCTCGCGACGCTGGGCGCGCTCTGGTTTATTCATACCGGCGATCCGCAGAGCGCGGCTTCATTCCGGTTGCGTTTTGCTTATGGAATTCTGTTGGTGGCCGGCGCGCTGCTTTCACTGGTGCTGGGAGTGCTCGGCCGCCTGGCGCCGGAGATCATCTGGTACGCGGCGCTGCGGCCCGTGCCGGGAGAAGCCGTGCAGCGGCGACCGGAATCATTGCTGCGCGAGCGGTTCTATCTGGGCGGCGGTTTGTTGCTGTTGGTCGGCGTATTGACTCTCGCCCTCGCCGCAGGCCGCGGCGACGCCGCGCTTTTCCATTGTGGAGCGATGGGGGCTGCGATGGGTGCGCTCATCCAAAGCGCGATGTTGTTCGATTGCGGTTTGTGGCTGCTGCCCGCCGTGCGCGCGCGCCGGTTGGCTGCGGGAAAAAAGATCGATATCCATTCATTGCGCGGCGACAAGAACGAGACACGCCAGGCGAAAAAACTCGCGGCGGAATCCGCCCCAGGAACTGTTCCGTGACGATCCGCTTCAAACCCGTCGAACTGGAAATCGAACTGTTCTGCCGGGGCTTGCGGTTGGATGAAAGCTTTCACACCGGCGATGAGGGGCGGCGCATCAGCCGGACCCGCGCCGGGCTGGGCTCCGGCCTCGAGTTGATCATCCCCGGCGGGCGCAAGGAAATCTGGATGAATGCGCCGGTGGTCGAACCATTCGTCTCCGCCTCGCCCTTTGTCATCCATCGTATGGGTAAAAAACTGTTCGTCACCGACCAACGCAACGGCGCAGATTACCCCGTGCGTTTGCCGGAAGAACCGGCCTGGTATTCGCGCCAGACCACGGCGGGCACCGAGATGAGCCGCGTGGGCGTGCTACAGGGCACCTACCTCGGCATCTATGTTTCCAACACCTGCATGTATTGGTATTCCAAGCCGCAGGCGCTCAACTGCCGCTTCTGCACCACCGGCAAGAATGTCGGCGTCAACGAGGTCGCCCGCAAGAGTGTCGCCGATGTGGTGGAGACGGCGAAGGCGGCGCGTGACGAATCGGGCGTCATCTTCACCCACTTCAATTGCGGCTACGCTTTTGAAGAGGATTCCGCGCGGCGCAAGGCGCACGGCCTGCAGCAGGCGGCGCCCTTCGTCGAAGCGGTGCGCCGCGAGGTGGGCGGCTTCATCGGGGTGCAGGCGGCGCCGGTGCTCAAGGCCGACTATGACGAATATGACCAGCTCATTGATCTGGGCGTTGATCATTTCTCCTTCTGTTTTGAATTTTACGACCCGCGTTACTTCGCGGATTATTGCCCCGGCAAATTCGCCACGGTCGGACAAAAGGCGTTTTTCGACGCCATGGCGTATGCCGTGAAAAAACTGGGACGCGGCCGCGTCGCCGGAGAAATCATCGCCGGGGTTGAGCCGCTGGAGGCGACGCGCCAGGCCATCGACCGCATCGTGGATTGCGGCGCCTTTCCCACGGTTTGCATCTTCCGCCCGGTGATCGGCGGCGAAATGGGCCATATCCCTTCGCCCGATCCCGAAGCCATGAAAGCCATCATGTCCTACCAATACGATGCCTGTCGCCGCGCGGGCATTCCCATCGGGGTGTTGCCGAACATTGAAGTCTCTTTGGTGGTGCAGCCCGAGGAAGGCCGCGACCTCGCGCCCGCAGCGGACGGCCTTCCCTGGTACGAAATGAAACTCGCCCTGATGCGCACCGCCGCGCGCCCTTATGCCGCCTGGAAGCAGCGGCCCCTCGGCGGCAGTGTGCGCGTGTTGTGAGGCGAAAATCAGGGTCAAGGCGAGTGAAGGCTGAAGCGCCCTCAACAAGGTTTGGAAAGTAGCGATGACCGGATTCACCCGGCGGAAAATTGCCAGGACAAGCCTGACCGCCATCATGGCTCGGATACTCGCGCGGGGGGATGATTACCCGGTCATGCAAGAGACCGTTGTTTCCAAGTTGATGCCCGTCTCCGAGCAGTCGTCCTGGGCACGGCGGGGCGAGTCGATCCGCTTCGGGGAAGGCGGGGTGCTCTTCTATGCCGACCATTTTCCCTATGGGATTTATTTGATCACGAAAGGCCGGGTGGAGTTGACCAGTCGCCGTCAGCGTAAGACGGCGGGGGCCGGCGTGGTGCTGGGGCTGGAAGCCTGCATCACCGAATCGCCCCACCGGTTTACGGCGGTTTGCGTCACCCCCGTCATCGTGCGTTTCATCAGCAAGGCCGAGGTTCTTCAACGCGTGGCAGAAAATAATCCCTTGGCACCCGGCCTTCAGCGTAATCGAAAAAAATAATCGGAGTTCTGTTCCGGCCAGCCCGGCGTTCTGGTGTCGCCGCGGGATCGAATGTCTTGGGGCGAATAGGCAGATCGGAGGATGAGTCACGAGTTCATTCGCGCGGTTTTTGCTGAACGATGTGAGGTTGTCACTTAAGTTCCCAAACGCGGTGATCTGTCGTCTCTTCGACCTTTGAATAAGGAGAGCTGAGAGAGAGGAAACGGGGGTTCGCCGGATTGCAGCATGATCGGCGAGCCCCCTTTGATCATCCGCCCCGATCCCTGGCGTGTTGACGCGCGGAATGGGGGAAAACGAAAAATCGCCGCATTCTCAGGTCACTGGCTGCTGGCTTTGAGAAACTCGGTGATCTTTTTTGTGTCTTCGTCGGTGAGATTGGCGATCAGCCGCATGTGCTGGTCGGCGACTTCCCATTGCGCCGGCGTGTAGGTTGCCGGCGAGCGGGAGTAGTGGCAGCTGCCGCAGTTTTCCGCCCACAGCTCATTGCCGCTTTTCCCCCCCGCAGGCTTGGGATCATCCGCGCGCAGCGGGCGCGAACCGAGGAGAAAATCGCCGGCCACAAACAGGGCGACCAGCGCGACGACCGTGGTAACGGGTTTGTTTAAGGTGAAAGTACGCATGATGAAACCCTCCGGGGTTAGAAGCCGACAGCAAATACCGCATTGAACGCGTCTTCTCCGCGGCGGATGCCGGCCGGGTCGTAGATAGTGTCAAAACGATATCCCAATTTGAGCAGCGTGCTGGCGCCGAAGTAGTAATTGAGCCCGGCGGTCCAGCGCCGCTGGTCAAAGCGGTTCGGATCACCCTGGGGCATCGAGTTCCAGTCGTAGCGGATGACGGGTTCGAGGTTGCGGATGAACATGTCAACTTTGTCGGGACGATAGCTGACCTGGCCGTAGCCGCCGTCGCGCGAATTGTTGAAGACCGGATCACCGAACATGTAATCCAGGTTTTCCAATTTCGTCCGGACATACTCGCCTCGGAAATCGAGCGTTCCTTTCAGCGCCTCCTTGTCGAAGTGCAGCGAGACGTCGAATTCGTACTGGTTGAACTTGACATGCTTCTGGCCTACCATCGAGCCGTCTGCGCGACCGCCGGCGGCCGCGGCACCGAGTTCCAGTTCCGGGATGGGCAGCACCCAGAGATGCGCGCCGTAACTCCGGCTGTCGCTGTTGTAGCGCGAGGCCGATTCATACATCCAGCCCAGTGTTCCGGCGTTGCCCCGGTCGGTGTTCAGCATCGGGCCGTTGCCGACCCAGGCGGCATAACGCAGCCGCGCATTGCCCATCGGGGCGCCGCCGCGGATCTGCACGCCCAGCGTGCTCTCGGGAAACTGCATGAACTCGTCCTGCGCATGGATGGGATTGTCCACCGATTTGTTGATCCAGGCGGGATGATAGCGCTCCATCATGGAAGAGAAGGGGGTCAGGAATTTCCCCGCGGTCACCGTCATGTAGCGGTTCAGGATGATGGAAAGATTCGCGTATTCCAGCTCGACTTCCGATTTTCCGTCCTTGTTCTTCAGGTTGATCTCGCCCGTCGCGAGGATTCTGTCACTGAGTTTCCACAGGAAAATGGGTGAGAACTGGCCATAGAAGCCGCCCGGGCTTCCGGTCTGTGAATTGAAGCCGCCGGTGGCGTAGCCGGTGATGAGAAATTTTGTGGTGCCGCTGGTAGACGGCTCCGGTTTGGCCGACATGGCGTCCACCTTGTCCTCCAGCTTTTCGGTGGTCGTTTTGAGTTCATCCATCGCGTTGAGCTTCTGCTCGAGCTTTTCGGTGGTCGCTTTGAGCGCGGCGAGCTCGTTCTTCAGCTTTGCGATTTCTTCCTTGTCGCTGCCCGCAGCAGGGGCGTCCTGGGCGGCGAACCGGACGCCGGCACCGATACCCAGCAGCAGTATTCCGGTGCGCAGCCATTTTCCGGTTCGTCGTGCGATTGTGGTTTCTGGTCTGGGGTAATGCATGAAATCTCCTCCTTTCCTTCTTGGCTATTTCTTTGCCTTCGGTTTTTCCTTTTTCTCTTCTGTTTTCTGTTCTTTCAGGGAGCGGATGTACAGAATCACCTGCCAACGCTGCTCTTCGGTCAGCAGCTTTTCATAGGTCGGCATCGGCTTGCGCCCGGTGGTGATCATCCAGAACAGCTCGCCGTCGCTCTGAGCGGCCGTCGCCGGCGAGGTAAAACTGACGGGTTTCTTCTGCATATCCTTGGTTCCCGGGCCGTCGCCCAGCCCGCGTGATCCGTGGCAAGACAGACACTCCTTGGTGTAGACCTTCTTGCCGGCCGCTAGCGCGTCGGTGGAGGCGGCGACTGGGCTGGTTTTCTTTCCGGCGCGGGCCGGCGCGCGCCACTCCTCACCGGGGGCGCTCTGGGCGTAAACCAGCGCAGCGGCGCCGATACTGAGCAGCGCGAATAGCCAAAGCACCGTCCGCGGCCCGCGGGTATCGTCGGGTTTGAGATTCATGACGAAGCCTCCTGTTTGATTTTGAAAATCTGGTAAATGACGACTCCGTAAGTGAGCCAGACGCCGCCCAGCAGCACGAGCAGGGTGGCGAGCAGCGGCACCGGCGCGTGCGGCGACCAGAGGGTGCGCGCGAAACCCCGGTCGGCGGCCGCCGGGCGCGGCGCGAACGCGGGCAGGCTCGCTGCGGCGTGCTGTCCCGCGAACGCGTCCGGCGCGGTCAGGACGGCTTCGATCCTGAGCGTCCCGTCCGCGGCGCCCGGCAGGGTCGGGAACACCACCGCCGCCGTCCCGTCGTCGAGGGTGTTGTCCTTGCCCAGCGCGACGGCGCCGAAGGTGCGTGGCGCCGAGAATTCCACGGTCACGCCGGAAGCCGGCTTGCCGTCCACTGTGACCCGGGCGTTAAGCATCGGCTTGCCGTCCTCGACGATCCGGGTGATCTCGATCACGACGGCGGCGGGCGACGGCGGCGCGGCCGGCGCGGAAGCGGGGAGCGCGGCCCGCCCGATCGCGCTCATGAGCAGGATCAGCGGCAGCGGGCGGAGCAGGTTCATGACGCCCCTCCGTTTTCCCGAACGCGCTCCGGCGGTGCCTCCGCCATCTCCCAGATCGAAACGATCGGAAAGACCGTCGCGAACAGGAAATACAGCAGGGAAAAGGCGGCGAGGGCTCCCGCGGTGATCGACCACTCGACCCAGGTCGGCGCGTAGCTCAGTGGTGCGCCGCCGGCGTTCTGCACCGGCATGAAGGGGGCGGCGAGGGTGGGGACCACGATGATGAAGCGCTTCATCCACATGCCGATGTTCACCAGCACCGAGGCGGCGACGATCCCGCGCAGGGTGCGCGTCCAGGGGAGCGAGAGCAGCAACGCGGGGATGATCAGGCCGACGAGAACCATGGTCCAGAAGCGGCCCGCATAGACGCCGTGGAGCAATGCGCCCAGCAGCCTCCGGTCCGATGTCTCCCCCGTGTAGCCCATGGTGATGTATTCGCTGAAGGTGAAATAGATATAGACGAGGTTGAGGGTCAAGAGGAGCGCCCCCAGCTTCTTGAAGACCGATTCGGTGAGGTAGTCCTGGAGGTGCGAGAAGCGGCGGAACAGCGCCATCGCAGTGATGATTGCGGCGATCCCGGAGAAGATCGCGCCGACCACGAAGTAGGGGCCGAAGATGGTCGAATGCCAGCCCGGCCGCAGGGTCATGCTGAAGATGTAGGAGACCACGGTGTGAACCGAGATCGCGACCGGAATGATCACGATCGCCATGATCCCGATGGCCCGCTCCAGCCGCCGGTGCTGCGCCGGCGTGCCCCGCCAGTTCAGCGCGAGCGCGCGGTAGAGCCGCTTCTGCCAGGGCAGTCCGACGCCGCGGTCGCGCAGGATCGCGAGGTCGGGGATCAAAGGCAGATAAAGGTAGATCAGGCTGCCGGTCATGTAGGTGCAGATGGAGAGCACATCCCACACGATTGGCGACTGCAATCGACCGTGCAGGACGACATTCGCCACCCGGTCGGGGCGCCCCATGTCGATGATCACCATGGGCGCGCCGACCAGCAGGGCGAACAGGGTGATCGCCTCCGCCATGCGGGTGATCGGGCGGCGCCATTCGGCGCCGGTCACCCGAAGGATGGCGGAGACCAGCGTGCCGGCGTGGCTGACGCCGATGAAGAAGACGAAATTGACGATGTAGACGCCCCACGAAAAGTAGTTCGTCATCGCGGTGACACGCAGGCCGTGGAGGGCCTGCCAGAGGAACGCGAACGCGCCCCAGCCGACAACAGACAGCAGCGCGTAAACGGTGAGTCGCCCGCCGAAGCGCGGCCGGCCGAGGGTGGCGATGAGCTCCGTCTCGATCCGGTCCCGCTCATCGCGGGGGATGCCGATCGCCGCCTCACTCGTCATGGTCGCCGCCTCCCTCTCCCACCGGGAAG
Organism: Thermoanaerobaculia bacterium; assembly: GCA_043777195.1. Lineage (GTDB taxonomy): Bacteria > Acidobacteriota > UBA4820 > JAYVQF01 > JAYVQF01 > JAYVQF01. The sequence goes on along the minus strand of JAYVQF010000308.1, from coordinate 9,288 downwards.
ATGCGGTTCTTCGGCGGCAGATACCAGACCCGGGGTTTCGTGCCCAGCTCCTCGAACTGCCGATAGGCGGCGCCGTCGGCGAGCAGCTTCGAGAGCTGCAATGTCTCGCCCTTGCCGTTGGTCACCGCGTCCTCGTTCTCGTCGCCGTAGTAGATCGCTCCCATCGGGCAGACCTGGGTGCAGGCTGGGAGCTTGCCGGCAGCGGCCATGTCGGGGCAGAAATCGCATTTCTCGACCGTGCCAATCTTGCGCGGGTAGCCCCATTCCGGGGAATAGCCGCGGGTGACCGCAGCGGCCGGGTCAGCGGGCGGCCCCCAGTTGAAGGAGCGGGCGCCGTAGGGGCAGGCCGCCATGCAGAAGCGGCAGCCGATGCAGCGCTCGTTGTCGATGAGCACGATGCCGTCCTGCCGCTTGAAGGTGGCATCCACCGGGCAGACCTTGGTGCAGGGCGGGTTGTCGCAGTGGTAGCAGGGCTGCGGGAAAAAATAGGGCGCGCCGTGCTGCGCGTCTTGCATCCGCAGCACTTTGATCCATTGCCGTCCCGGCGGGATGAAGTGCATCTTCGAACAGCCCTCCATGCACTTGCCGCAGCCGTCGCACTTCGCAAGGTCGATGACCATGATCCATTTCTTGCCGGGCACGCCGATGCGCGCTTTGGGGTCGGAAGGCGGCAGGTTCATCGCCTCGATCTGCTGCGCGTCCAGCTGCACCAGCTTGCCTTCCGAGGTGAGCATCGGGAGCAGGACTTTCGAACCGGATGCAGTCTTCGCGAGCGACTGCACCCCGGACGGCATGGCGGCCACCACAGCCCCCAAGGCGCCGAATTTCAGCAGGCTGCCGAGCGCTTCGCGGCGCGACATGTCAACGCCTGCGGCTTTTGCCGGGGCTGTGAGGATGTGGAAGAGCGTTTCCGGATTCGTCATGGAGTTGCCTCTGTTCGCATGGAAAATATACTTTGAAAATCACCGGGAAAACATGAGCCCCGTCAGGAAACCGGAAAAATACCCTGCGAACACCGGAATCGACTGGACAAGCTGGGAATCAAGTATTGAATAGCCTATGGTGAGCCTGTCGGTCGCGGGTTCCTGTAGGATTAAAGTCTTGGATCTATAAGAAAAAATCTATACACCGACTGTCGGGGGAAATAATTTTCCGGTCGAATGTGTTTTAATATCCTTGTACATGCGCAAAACCGTGGTTTATTTTGTCGCCGTGATGGCGCTGACCGCCGGACTGTGGGCGTCGGTCCAGCCGGTGTGCGTGCCCTGCCCGGAAATGAAAAAGGCGGCGGGAGCGGCTGTGCCGGGGCCCTGCCCGATGAAAGACTGCTGCCGGATCGCGCCGCCCGCGCCGCAGCTGGCCGCGGTAGTCGCGGCTCCCGCGCGGATCAAACCCGCCGTGGTGTTCTTGCCCCCGATCAATCTCCATGCGCCGGCCGCGTTGACACCCGTTCAACTTGTTCATTCCCTCTCGTTTGAATTGATCCGCACGCCGGATCTGCCGCCGCCCCCGCGAATGCTGCCGCTGCGCATTTAGACAGCCTGACGAGTCGGAATCGGCCCGCGAACCGCGAGCCAGCATCCCAATTCAGGAGTCTTGCATGCGCACTGTTATTTTCTCCGGCGGATTTTCCGCCGTGACCCCGACCTTTCGTGCTGCCGCATCGCCGCGATGTGCCGCTCTGTTGCTGCTGGCATCCCTTTCCGGATGGTCCGCATCCGCGGCTGATCCGACGCCGCTGCGGGAACCCGCGGAGCTGACCGCCCTGCAGGCCGAGGCGCTGGCGAACAATTCCGGGCTGCAGGCCGCCGGCTATCAGCGCCAGGCGGCGGACGAACGGGTCAAGTCCGCAGGCGTGCTGCCCGATCCGATGGTGGGCGTGAATTACAGCAACGACGGATACGGCCTCACGCTCGGGCGACGGGACATGAGCGTGCTCAATGTCACCTACGGCCAGACAATGCCCTGGCTCGGCAAGCGGGCGCTGCGCGGCGCGGTGGCGCAGGGCGCGGCGGACGTTTCCGCCGAGTCCGTCAGGCGCGCCGCGCTGGATGTCCGCGCCGGTGTCGCCCGGGCCTATTGGAACCTGCTGGCGGACGACGAGCTGCTGCGCCTCAATGAATCGCTCAAGGAAAACGGGCGGCTGATCGAATCCGCCGCGCGCAACCGCTACGCCGCCGGGATTGGCTCGCAGACCGATGTACTGCGCGCCCAGGCGGAGCTGAGCCGGCTGGGGGCGCGGCGCAATTCCCTGGAAGCGGAGCGCACCGGCGAGCAGGCCGCGCTCAACGCGCTGCGCGGTCGTCCCCCGGGCGAACCCCTGGCGCTGACCGGGACACTGCCCAAAAATCCGGAGGCGCCCCCGGAGAGCGAACTGCTCGCTGAGATCGAATCGCGCAGCCCCGATTTGGCCGCGCTCAAGGCGGCCATCACCGGCGATGAGGCCGAGTTCAAACTGGCGAAGGCGGATGGCAAACCGGACATCACCCTGATGGGTGGCGTGGGTTATCGCGGCAGCCTGGATCCGATGTGGATGGTCGGCGTGAGCATCAACCTGCCGCGGCGAGGCCGGGTCGGCCCGGAAGTTCGCGCGGCGAGTCTCCGACGGCAGTCGGATGAGGCGCGGCTTGAGGGGCGGCGCCGCTCGCTGGAGGCGCTCACTCGCGCCCGACTTGCCACGATCGCGGCGCGGCTGAAGACCGTACGGCTCTACGCCGATGGAATTCTGCCGCAGGACATGCTCGCCTTCAACTCGGCGATAAACGATTACACCGCCGGCACCATCCCTTTTTCCGCCGTACTCGACGCGGCGGCGATGTTGAATGAGAGTCAGTCCCTCTGGGTGCGCGGTCGCGCCGCGGTGCTGCTCGCGGTCGTTGAAGCAGAAACCCTGGACCCCGGGGGCGACGGGCCGTCGTCAGGCCCGGCTCTGCGCGGTGACGCGGGAATGCGATGAGCGGAATGAATTTTCAAAACAGGAACTCTTACATGAAAAAAACCTTGATCATTGCACTCGCCGGCACAACGCTGCTGGTGGGCGGCGGACTCGCGCTGCTCAGCGGCTGCGGCGGAAAGCCGGCGAAGGGCGGCGCGCCGAGTTCCGCCGCGGCGGCGAAACCGGCCACGAAGCGCTGGCGTTCGCCCATGGATCCCAATGTCATCCAGGATCACCCCGGCAAAGATTCGATGGGCATGAACTTCATTCCCATCGATGACGCACCCGCGGAAACGACACCCGGAAGCTTCAAGTTGGGGGACGCGCGTCAGCAGATGATCGGCGTGAAGGCCGAGGCGGCCCGGCTCGAGCCGTTCATCCGCACCCTGCGCGCGTCCGCCCGGCTCTTAGCGGATGAAACGCGGCTGGCGCGGGTGCATGTCAAAGTGGCGGGCACGGTGGAGCGGCTCTACGCGGATTTCATCGGCAAACCGGTGACGCGCGGCCAGCCGCTGTTGTCCATCTATGCTCCCGAACTCTACGCCACCCAGCAGGATTATCTCAGCGCCCTGCGCTCGCAAAAGACGCTCGGTGGCAGCTCGCTGCCGGAAGTCCGTCAGGGCGGCCAGGCGCTGCTCGATGCGTCGCGCCAGCGGATGCGGCTGTGGGACATCGGGCCGGGGGAAATCGCGCGGCTGGAGAAAAGCGGCGAGGCGCGCAAGAGCCTGACGATCAGCAGCCCGGTGAGCGGCGTCGTCACGGCGAAAAACGTCTTTCCCGGAGTGCTCGTCACGCCGGAGATGGAGCTGTTCCAGATCACGGATCTTTCCAGCCTGTGGGTGATGGCCGATTTTTACGAGGCGGATCTTCCCCTGCTGAAAGTAGGCCAGAACGCGGCCATCACGCTGGACAGCCGCCCCGGCGCGCCGCTGAGCGGAAAAATCCAGTTTGTCCAGCCGGTGCTCAATCCCGTCACCCGCACCGTCACCGTGCGCATCGCGCTGCCCAATCCCGACCGGACGCTGCTGCCCGACATGCTGGCCCATGTGGAAATCTCCGTGGATCAGGGGGAAAAGCTGTCGATTCCGGGAAGCGCCGTGGTGATGAGCGGCACGCGCAGCCTGGTTTTCGTGCAGAAAACGCCCGGGGAATTCTCCCCGGTTGAAGTGGTCACTGGCATCGCGGGCAACGGGCGCATGGAGATCAAGTCCGGACTTGCTTCCGGCGACCTCGTGGCGACCGAGGGGAATTTCCTCTTGGATTCCGAATCGCGCATCAAGGCGGCTGAAGCCGGATCCGCGGCGCCCGCTAAGCCGTCGGCGTCGTCAGGGGAGAAATCGCAATGATCTCCCGCATCATCGAGTTCTCCGCGAAGAACCGGCTGCTGGTCCTTTTGCTCTCGGCGATCACCGTGATCTACGGGATCTGGTGTATGAACCGGATTCCGCTCGACGCCATCCCGGACCTGAGCGACACGCAAGTCATCATCTATTCCCGCTGGGACCGCTCGCCCGACATCATGGAGGCGCAGGTCACCTACCCGATTGTCACCGCGCTGCTGGGGGCGCCGAAAGTCAAGGCGGTGCGCGGCTTTTCTGATTTCGGCTACAGCTATGTGTATGTGATCTACGAGGACGGCACCGATCTGTATTGGGCGCGCAGCCGGACGCTGGAGTATCTCTCGAAAATCACCGCGCAACTTCCCCTCGGGGTGAAAACCGAATTGGGGCCGGACGCCACCGGCGTCGGATGGGTTTTCCAATACGCGCTGGTCGATCCCACCGGCAAGCACGGACTGGTGGAGCTGCGCTCGCTGCAGGACTGGTACCTGCGCTATGGTCTGCAGTCGGTGCCGGGCGTCGCGGAGGTCGCCTCGGTGGGCGGTTTCGTCCGCCAGTATCAGGTGACCGTTGACCCGGCGAAGCTGCAGCAGCACGGCCTGGCCCTGATGGAGGTGAGCGCGGCGATCCGCGCGGCCAACTCAGAGGTCGGCGGCCGGCTGGTGGAGTTCCACGGCGCCGAATACATGGTGCGCGGCCGGGCATACATCAAATCAATTGACGATCTCAAGCAGATCGGGCTGAAGGCGGCGAATGGCGTGCCGGTGCAGCTGGGCGACATCGCCCGGGTGGAACTGGGGCCGGAGATCCGGCGCGGCGTGACCGACTGGAACGGCAAAGGGGATGTCGCCAGTGGCGTGGTGGTGATGCGGCAGGGGGAAAACGCGCTGGCCGTCATCGACCTCGTGAAAGCGCGGCTGGAGGAGCTGAAAAAAGGGCTGCCCGAAGGGGTGCAGATCGTCATCGCCTATGACCGCAGCGATCTCATACTGGCCTCGATCAAAAACCTGAAGCACGAGCTGCTGGTTGAAATCGTCATCGTCTGCCTGGTGATTCTGATCTTTCTCTGGCACGTCCCCTCGGCCATCGTGCCCATCCTCACCATCCCGGTCGCGGTGCTGCTCGCCTTCATTCCCATGTATTTCGGCGGGGTCAACGCCAACATCATGTCGCTCGCCGGGATCGCGTTATCCATCGGCGTTCTGGTGGACGGCGCCATCGTCGAGGTGGAAAACGCCTACAACAAAATCCAGAAATGGCAGGAGGGCGGCTCCATCGGGGATTTCCATGCGGTGCGCCTCAGTGCGCTCAAGGAGGTCGGTCCCGGCGTGTTCTTCTCGCTGCTGGTCATCGCTGTCGCCTTCCTGCCGATCTTCACCCTGATTGATCAGGAAGGGAGGCTGTTCAAGCCGCTGGCCTATACAAAGAACCTGACCATGGCGATCGCCGCCATCCTGGCGCTGACGCTGGATCCGGCGCTGCGCATGGCCTTCACCCGCATCGAGCCCTTCAGCTTCAAGCCGCGCTGGCTGGCGCAGATTGCGAGCACGCTGCTGGTAGGCCGGTATCGGTCGGAGGAAAAACACCCCATCAGCAAGATCGTCTTCAAGGTGTATGAGCCGGTCTGCGCGTTTGTATTGCGCCGCCCGAAGACCATCATCCTGGCGGCAGTATTGATTGTATTGACCACGGTTCCCGTCTACTTCCGGCTCGGCTCGGAGTTCATGCCCCCGCTCGACGAGGGATCGCTACTCTACATGCCTACCGCGCCGCCGGGGATGTCGGTCACCGAGGCGCAGCGGCTGCTCAATATCGAGGACCGGATCATCAAGGAATTCCCCGAGGTGGAATCGGTGCTGGGCAAGGCGGGCCGGGCCGAGACCGCCACCGATCCCGCGCCGTTTTCCATGGTGGAGACGATCATCGTGCTCAAACCGAAAGCCGACTGGCCGGCGATTCCGCGCTGGTATTCGAGCTGGGCGCCCAGCTGGCTGATCAGCCCGCTGAGCGAACTCTGGCCAAATCGCCGTTCAACCCCCGAACTGGTGGAGGCGATGAACCAGGAATTGAAAATGCCGGGCGTCGCCAACATCTGGACCATGCCGATCAAGAACCGGCTCGACATGCTTTCGACCGGCATCCGCACGCCGGTCGGGGTGAAGATACTCGGCGCCAACCTCGATGAGATCCAGAGGCTGGCGCAGCAGGTTGAGGCGGCGGTCAAGCCGGTCGCCGGCACGCGTTCGGTCTTCGCCGAGCGCGCGGGGGAGGGCTACTACCTCGACTTCATCCTCAACCGCGAGGCGCTCGCCCGCCACGGGCTGACCGCCGAAATGGTGAACGATGTCGTTATGGGCGCCATCGGCGGCGAGAACATCACCACCACCTTCGAGGGGCGCGAGCGTTATCCCGTCAACCTGCGCTATCCGCGCGAGCTGCGGGAATCGCCCGAGGAGCTGGGGCGCATCACGGTGCTCTCCCCCGCAGGTGGCTTGATTCCGCTGAGCGAGCTGGCTGAAATCAAGAAAGTCCGCGGCCCGGCGATGATCCGCGACGAGAACGGCCAGCTCTCCGGTTACGTCTATATCGATGTCGCGGGGCGGGATGTCGGCTCCTATGTCGTGGCGGCCAAGGCGGCGGTGCTCGCCGCGGTGAAACCCTCCGCCGGGTATTACCTGCAGTGGAGCGGCCAATACGAGAACATGCAGCGCGTCAAGGCGCGGCTGCGCATCGTCGTGCCCATCACGCTGCTGCTGATATTTCTGCTGCTCATGATCAACACCGGTTCGGCCGCCGAGGCGGGCATCATCATGATCGCCGTCCCCTTCTCCGCCGTGGGCGCCATCTGGCTGCTCTGGACGCTGGGCTACAACATGTCGATCGCGGTTTGGGTGGGCCTGATCGCGCTCATGGGTCTCGACGCGGAGACCGGCGTCTTCATGCTGCTCTTTCTCGACCTGTCATACAAAGCCGCGGTCGCGGAGGGAAAAATGCGTACCGTCGCGGAGCTCAAGGAGGCGATCATGCACGGCGCGGTCAAACGCGCCCGCCCCAAGCTGATGACCGTCGCCGCCGCGACACTCGGCTTGCTGCCGATGCTGTTCTCCCAGAGCACAGGCGCCGACATGATGAAGCGGGTGGTCGCCCCGATGGTCGGGGGGCTGACGACTTCATTCCTGCTTACGTTGCTGGTTTATCCGGCGATTTATTTTCTGCTCAAAAGGCGGAGTCTCCCGGACGGTGGGATCAAGTAATGAGCAAGAAGATTTCAGGAAAATGGGTGAGGCATCGCGCGGAGTCTCGCATCGATTTTATTTTCTCTGCACATTCAGAAAATTCCGAACGAAAAGCAGGCAGGTGGCCTTTGCCGGGCTTGTCGGTCAGAATGTATAATCGCGCCATCGTGCTGAAGTCCCGCTGGTTCGCGACGCTGGTTTTGATCATGATCCTGGGCCCCTCCCTGGGATCCCTGACGGATCATCATATTGATGACCATGAGTCGGACAACCACCCCGCTCACTTTATGGGCCCCGAGCCTTGTTTGCATTTCCATGCGGCGAAGCCCGGCCCCGAGCCCAGGATCGTCAACCGCGCGCCGATACAATTTCTGCCGCCATTGGATCATTACTTGAGTTGGACGATACGGCCTGAATTGCGCCCGCCGATGATCCTCGCGGGCTGAGTCAAAGCCGCGTCCGGCTGCCCTGTGAATAGGGCGGCGAATTTTTTTACAGGATCATTCCATGCGCACCCATCTGTGGTGGGCGCTGCTGTCGTTGCCGTTACTGGCGCAGCAGGCCCCGTTGACCTATGAACAACTCGCGGCGCGTGCACGCCCCGCCCCGGAATTTCTTGCGGTTGAGGCGGATCTCGCCCGGCGCCAGCAGTCGATTGCCCAGACCGGAGGCTTTTTCCGGCAGGCGCCGACGATCGGGCTGGAGGCCGGGCCGCGCCGCCCCGACGGGGGAACCCCGACAACAGATCGGTCGCTTTCCCTTGAGGTTCCGCTGCTGCTTCGGCCGGGATTGCGCAACCAGGCGCAGCGCGAACTAGAGGTGGAGTCGCCGCTCACGCAGGCGGTCATAAGGCTGGAAAGCCGGCTGCAACTCCGGGCGGCCTATCTTGACGCCTGGCTGGCCGAAAAGGTCGTCGTGCGGCGCCGGCGGGATGTCGCCTCACTGGAACAGTGGCGCTCGATTGCCTCCCGCAGGGTGGAAGCCGGCGCCGATCCTTCCTTCCAGGGGGACCTAGTCGAAGGAGAGTTGCTGCGTGTGCAGTCCGCGCTGACGCGGGAGATCACCGGTCAGGCCGCAGCTTGGGGCCGGCTGCGAGCGCTGTGCGACCTGCCGGAATCTCCGCAGCCGCTGGCCGATCCGGGATCGCCTGTTTGGCCGCAGACGGCGGAATTGGAATCGCGTTTTCAAAATGGAGTGCTGCGCCAGGCAGCGCTGGCCCGCGCCGCATCGCGTGTCAGCGGGACGCGGCTTGATCACGCCTCCGCGAACGCCCGCTGGTCCATCCGCGCGGATCACGCCCGAGAGGGCTTGGACCGGGTGACACATCTCGGTCTGGCTTACCGTTTTGGCCGGCCCGGGGAGTACGCGGCCGCACGCCACAGCGCCGAAACCAGAGTGGCGGCTGCGGAGCGCGCCGGGGAATGGGAGCAGATCGAGCTTGAGGCCCGCTTTAGCGCTGCGAGAGACGCCCTGAAATCGCTTCCCGCCGCTCAGACGCCGCGGGACTGGGCGGGTGCCCTGGCGGCGGTGGATTTGCGCCTGAAGGAGGGGCGGGAGAGGGCCTCCGACGCAATCCCGATCCGGCGCCTGCTGCTGGACGGCGAGATCACCTGGCTGGAATTGCTACGCGAATCCCACTTTCTGGTCGCGGAACTTGAAACTTTGACAGCCGGAGAATCCTCATGAATCATTTCACCCAAGTAACGCTTTCCGGCTTGCTTCTCCTCGCACTCGCGGGGTTGTCGGCCTGCAGATCCTCCGTCCCGTCAGCCGCGGC
>JAYVQF010000307.1:0-4244 GCA_043777195.1 Thermoanaerobaculia bacterium | reverse complement strand
CCGGCCAGAAGTTCGCTGCCCACCATGAGCAGCGCCGCGGTGCGGATGGGGCGGCGCTGGTGACGCGAGTTTTTCAATAAGTTTCCTGCGGGTTAGTGTGTATCGACCGTGATCGGTGCCAGCTTGCGGGCGCGCAGGGCGCCATCTACTTTGGCAATATCGGTCGCAAGAAAATTTTCAAATCCGTGTTCGACATCCGCCAATTCTTTTTCCAGCGCATCGGTGCGTGCGACGAGGTAATTAGCGGGGGCGCCTTCGTAGGATTGCAGCGCCCCATAGAGCAAATCGGTGTGTTCGCGCAGCCGTTCTTCTCCGGTGACGGCACCGCCCTCTTTGGTCGCGACGATCTCCTTGCGCAGGGCATCGGCCTTCGCGCCGGCCTGTTCCAGCATCTTGCGCAGCTCGTCTTTTTCACGCAATCCCGCGGCGGCTTTCAGCGCCGCGTCGCGCACGGCGATGATGCGGCCGTTGAGGACGCTCATCCGTCCGAACAGGGCATGCACGCGCATCACCGCGTCATGCTGGGCTTGCCGGTCAGCCACGGTGAAAGATGAGCGCCGGTCGAGGGCGATGTCGAGCGCCGTTTCATATTTCTTGCCATTCTCGGTGAGCCTGACGGTGTAACGGCCGGGCACCACGCGGGGTCCCTTGGTGGCATTGCCGGAGAGCTGTGCGGCGGGCGGCGTCGTCGGCGCCTTTTCGCGCATGGACCAATAAATCCGGTTGATGCCGCGCCGCTTTCCGGCGGGGAGCGTTTCGATCACGGTTCCGGCGGCGTCAAGCACCTCGATCTTCATCTCGCCAAACAAATGGCGTGTGCGGCGGAAGTATGAAATGGCCGCGCCCCCGCGGGGGTTCTCCCCGGTGAATACCGCATCGCCATCCACCCAGCCGCCGCCGGATTGAACGCGCTGCTGCACCGGACGGCCGGGCAGGAAGACGACATCCTGCGCCAGGAGATTTTCAGTCAGCGCACGCAACGGCATAAGATCGTCAATGATCCAGATGCCGCGGCCGTGCGTGGCGATCACCAGATCGGACTCGCGCGCCTGCACCACCAGATCGCGCACCGCGACGCCGTCCGGGAAATTGCCGCCCTTGAATTTTGCCCAATTGCGGCCGTCGTCGATGGACATCCACAGGCCGGCTTCCGTGCCCAAAAACAGGAGTCCCGGCTTTTCGCTGTCCTCTTTGATGACATGCGCCCAGCCGCGGATCTTGTTGTCCGGGCCGGCGATGCGCGTCCAGCTTTTGCCAAAATCATGGGTGCGGTAGAGATAGGGCGTGAAATCACCGAAGGTGTGGCGATCAAATGCGGCGTAGGCGGTTGCGGCGTCATGGCGGCTCGCCTCGACCCACGAAACCCAGGAGGCCGGGGGCAGACCGGAAATATTGGCGATAACATTCGTCCAATGCGCGCCGCCGTCGCGGGTGAGCTGCAGGTTGCCGTCATCGGTGCCCGCCCAGATCACCTTGCCGTCCTTGAGCGATTCGCTGATCGAGTAGATCGTAGTGTGCATTTCGGCCGAGGAGTTGTCCACGGTGACGCCGCCCGATTCCTCCTGCCGCTGTTTTTGCGGATCATTGCTGGTGAGGTCGGGGGAGATCCGCTCCCAATTGGCGCCGTGATCGCGCGTACGGAAGAGAAACTGCGCGCCAATGTAGAGCGTGCCGCGTTCATTGGGCGACAGATGGATCGGGGTGTTCCAGTTGAAGCGCAGCTTTTCCTTGTAATTCGCCTGCGGCTGGATATTGCGCCGGGCCAGAGTGCGGCGATCCACCCGGCCGATGTTGCCGCCCTGCGATTCGGCATACACGAAATTCGGGTCGGAAGGATCGCTGAAGACCCAGAAGCCGTCGCCGCCGTAAATATTTTCCCAGCGTGAATTGCTGATGCCGCCGGGGTAGGCGGAATCGCCGATCCACGAACTGTTGTCCTGCAACCCGCCATAGACATGATAGGGATCGGCATCGTCCACGCTGACATGGTAGAACTGCGACAGCGGGAGATTGTTGACCTTCCACCAGCGGCTGGCGCCATCGTGGGAAATCCACAGGCCGCCGTCGTCGCCGCCGATGACATGCTTGGGATTGGCCGGGTCAATCCAGACATCGTGCCAGTCGCCATGCCCGCCACCGCCACTGTAGCTGAAGCTGTGGCCGCCATCGACGCTGACGATCAGGCCGCCGCCGGGCTTGAAGACCCGGTCGGGGTTGGTTGGATCCACGATGAGATTGGCGAAATAAAAGGGGCGCCACACCATCATCTGGCTGCGATCCAGTTCCTGCCAGTTGGCGCCGCCATCATCGGAGCGGTAGAGCGCGCTGCGGGTGGATTCGATCATCGCATACACAATCTTTGCGTTGGAGGGCGCGAAGGCGACTGCCGAGCGGCCCCACGGCTTGGCGGGCAACCCCTTTGCGGTGGCTGCGTCAAGTGCGCTCCAGCTCTTGCCTCCGTCGCGGCTGGTGAACAGGCCGCTGCCACTCGCAACCGCCGGCGAGACGCCGCCCGATCGGAAAATCCAGCCCGTACGGCGGAAATCCCACAGCGCCGCGATGAGATGATCCGGATCCTGCGCATCCATCGAGACGGAGGCGCAGCCGGTCGAGAGATTCGGCCCCTTGAGCGCCTGCGTCCAATTGCGGCCGCCATCGGTGGTTTTGTAGAGGCCACGCGCGGCGCTGTCGCTCCAGAGTTTTCCCGGAACACAGGCATACACAATCTTTCCGTCATTGGGGTGGATGATGATTTTCGCGATTCGTTCGGAATCGGCAAGTCCCATCTTCGTCCAATTGTCGCCGCCGTCGGTGGATTTGTAGATGCCGTCCCCCGCGGAAACACTGTTGCGCGTCCAGGCTTCGCCGGTGCCGACCCAGACCGTCTTGACATCATGGGGGTCGATGGCGATCGCGCCGATGGATTGCACGGTTTGTTTGTCGAAGACCGGCTTGAAGGTCGTGGCCTCGTCGTTGGATTTCCAGACGCCGCCGGAGGCCGCGCCGATGTAGAGCAGGGTTTTGCCCTCAACGACGCGCGCGGCCAGTGCGGAGATGCGTCCGCTCATGGTCGCGGAGCCGATGTTGCGGGCGCCCAAGCCGGAGATCACGCTGTCATCGAAACGCGGGGGGTCGCCCGCAAAATTCATCGCGGCGGGAAGCGCGAGCAGCAGGAGGGCGTTGATTTTCACGAGAGTATTCATGACTTGCCTCCAGCGGCGGCGGGCGCGGATTTTGCGGCGGCGTTCGGAACACCCGGGCCGGCTGGGAAAGTGAACTGACGCTCGTCAACCGGCCCGTTCACCACCACTTTGTCATACAAAATCTTACTACCCTTGGCTTCTCCCGGCGCGCCCGATTCGAGCGCCATGGGGAACCAGACCCCCTCGACCTGGGCGTAATCCCCGAAGTCGGTCTCCGATTCCTGCTCGACACCGCGAACCATCTGTTTCGTGGTGGTGCGAATCTCGAGGAAATAGTCGGGATCGAGGTAGACGATTTTGGTGTCGCCATTTGCCAGGGTCACCTTGATCTTGTGCGCCTCGGTGCCGTCCACATCGTCAGTGCCCTGATATTCCAGGGTGCTGCCCGACTCGCGCCAGCCAATCAAGGGGCCGTCAATGTCGGCATCCTCCATCAATCCCTTGGCGTCATCGGCGGACATCCGTTCGGCATCCTTGCGTCCTTCAAAGGGATTGATGGCCCAGCCCTCATGGCCGTCCCACGCCGTGACCTGGGTGAGCCCCTGCATGGTCGATTCGTTGCGCAATTTCCCCGCGCGGGTGACCACCGTGTTGAGCGCGAACTCGCCGCCCCAGCCGGAGAATTTCATCTTCCCGTTGAAACGGACGCTTTTCAGCGCCGCAACTTTTTCCGCGCCCCCGCGGGCAGCCAGGTTTTTCTGGAGAATCTCATCCAGGGTGAGGGCGGAGGCCGGCAGTGCGGTGAGGCAGAGGAGGAGGGGCAGCAGGGCTTTTAGCATGAATGGGATCTCCAGGGCTTTGAAACGAGCGGAATATTTATTTCAGTGACGGTTCGATGACCTGGCTCTTGGTCCAGATTTCGACTGTGCCGTATTTCGCCGCGACCGCCTTGATTTTTGCGGCGGGGCCGACCAGCACCAGCAGGCTGCGCTCGGGAACCAGCGTGGAGACCAGCGCGGCGGAAGTCTGGGCGTCGGAAAAACCCTGCGCCTGATTCACCAGCCGGCCGGAGTAATCGGCGGGCTGCCCGTCGAGCAGCGC
>JAYVQF010000306.1:0-4246 GCA_043777195.1 Thermoanaerobaculia bacterium | reverse complement strand
CCGCTCGGCGCGGGCGGAATGGGTGAGGTCTATAGGGCGAAAGATACGCGGCTCAGCCGCGAAGTCGCGATCAAAGTGCTGCCCGAATCCATGGCGGCTGACGCGGAGGCGCTCGTGCGCTTCGAACGCGAAGCCAAAGCGGTGGCGGCGTTGTCGCATCCGAATATTCTGGCGCTGCACGACATCGGCAATGAGAACGGCGTCGCCTACGCGGTGATGGAACTCTTGGAAGGCGAAACCCTGCGCGCGCGGCTGAATGCGGGAATGATTCCCTCGCGCAAACTGTCCGATTACGCGCGGCAGATCGCGGAAGGATTGGCGGCGGCGCATGAAAAGGGAATTGTTCACCGCGATCTCAAGCCTGAAAATCTGTGGGTCACGCACGACGGGCGGATGAAGATTCTGGATTTCGGGTTGGCGAAGGTGCAGACGAAAACCGCGGAATTTTCCACGGAAAATTCCCCCACCCGCAGCGTGGGTACCGGCGTCGGCGTGACCCTGGGCACTGTGGGTTACATGTCGCCGGAGCAGGTGCGCGGTGAGCCGGCGGATCATCGTTCCGATATTTTTTCATTTGGCGCGGTGCTCTACGAGATGGCCTCGGGCAAACGAGCCTTCAAGAAGAATTCCGCGGTGGAAACGATGAGCGCGATCCTCAACGAAGAGCCGCCGGAATTATCCCTGAACACGACGGTCTCTTCCGGGCTCGACCGCATCACCCGTCATTGTCTTGAGAAAAAACCCGGAGAACGATTCCAGTCGGCGCGCGACCTCGCATTTGATCTCGCCAGCTTGTCCGGCACGACCGGAAGCGGCGCGCCGATCGCGGCGGGGGCTGCCAGCCGGAGACGGTTTCGGCTCGCGCTGCTGGCGGCCCTCGGTATCGGACTGCTCGCGCTGGGCGCGGCGCTCGACCATTCCCTCTTCCCCGCCGCCGACGCGCCGCACATCACCGACCACCAGATCACTTTCCAACAGGGCAATATCCTTTCCGCCCGCTTCACCCCGGACGGTGAGACGGTCGTTTACAGCGCCGCCTGGAACGGCCAGCCGCCCGAGCTCTACACGGTGCGCACGGACGGGGGGGAATCCCGCCCCCTCGGGCTGAAGGCGGCGGATGTGCTGTCGGTCTCCGTGAAAGGGGAGATCGCGGTCAAATTGCACCAAAGCCTCAACGCCGACCCCAGCCTGATCGGCACACTCGCCCGGATGCCGCTCAGCGGCGGCACGCCGCGGGAGGTGCTGGAGCATGTCGCCTATGCGGCTTGGGATCCGTCGGGCGAGCAGCTCGCGGCGGTCGTCATCGGCGGCGCCGGGAAGGCCCGCCTCGAATACCCCCTCGGTCGGCCGCTCTATGAATCTTCCAACTTTCTAGGCAGTCTGCGCTTTTCGCCGGACGGGACGCAGCTTGCGTTCATCGAAACGGATGCTGGCTGGAATGCCGTGAAGCGGCTCGGGGTCATCCCGGGAAATTCCCCGGAAAGACCCGTGACCGTCGGTACGAAAGGCGGGGTCTTAGGGCTGGCCTGGGGATCGGACGGCGCCTCGCTTTGGTTCAGCGATCGGGGATTGAGCCGCTACGACCTACGCGGCCGGCGGCGCGAGTTGCTGAGCAACAGGGAGATGATCCTGCACGACCAATCCCGCGGCCGTGTGCTGCTGGAATACGGAACCGTCCGGTCGAACATGACGGCCTCCGCCTCGGGCGCCCCGGAGCGGCCCCGGAGCTGGCTCGACGGCTCGGTCCCGGTGGCAATCCGGGACGACGGCGAGACCCTACTCTTCAACGAGACCCAATTCGGCGGCGGCGCCGGCGGGCGGGTCTTCCTCTACCGTAAGGGGGCCGATCGACCGCTCGATCTCGGGGTGGGGCAAGCCCTCGACCTGTCATCGGACGGCGCCTGGGTGCTGATCTGGCAGGAATGGAATACGGAGTTGACTCTGGCGCCGGTCGGGATCGGGGAGACGCGCAAGCTCACTACCGGTCTGGCCTCGCTTCTGAACGCGAAGTTCCTGCCGGATGGCAAAGGGCTGGTGTTCACTGGCAGCGACGCCCGAGGGGGAAAGCGGATTTTCCGGATGAGCCTCGCCAGCGGAGCGCCCTCGCCGGTCTCGCCCGAGGGTGATTTCGACAATGCCCTCGCGATTTCGCCCGATGGCCGCTTCGTGGCGATCAACGCCCTCAGCGCGGCTCGGCGCGGGATCTATCCGCTGGGCGAGGGCGAATTCCGTCCGCTAACCGGTTTCGACCCCAGCGATAGCGTCCTCGCTTGGAGCAGTAATGGCAAATCGCTCTACCTGCTCAACCGCGCGGAGATCGTCGCACGGCTGTTCCGCTACGACCTCGCTGCGGGAAAACGCGATCTGGTGCGCAGCTTCGCCCCCGCCGACCCAGCCGGGCTGATCGGGCTGCGAGCGGCGGCGCTCTCGCCCGACGGGAAGTCCTACGCCTACGCCTACCGCCGCGCCATCCATTCGGATCTGCATGTGGTTGAGGGGCTGAGATGACCGCGCTCAGCGATCAAAACGGCGGTGCAGAGAAACTGCGCCGGCGGTCTATTCTTTCATTGTGTATAAGCGCATCGAGGGGTTCAAGGAGGCGGAATGATCGACGGCGCGGACTTTCCCCCGTCAATTCACCTCAATCGGCGCGTCGTCCGCTTCCACAAACCACAGCAATAATTTTGCCTCCGCAAATCCCGCTGCGGCCAGCGCGGCCCGATAGCTCGCGAGTTGTTCGTGATAAGCCGCCTGATTTTCATCGTTGCGCATTCCGGTCTTGTAATCCACGATGACGAAGCGGCCGCCGGCCTCGCGGTACACCAGGTCGGCGATGCCGCGGCGGAAGAATTGACCTTCGGCATCTTCGCGCGCGGGGACATCCGGCTCATCGTTGTCGGCTGAATTTTCCGGGATGAAGAGCGGCAGCTCGCGCCAGAGTGATTGGCGCGACTTCGCGGCCTGCAATTCCTTCAGGAAATCCTGGCTGGCGACAGTGTTCAGAATCTTCGCGACTTCGCGCGAGAGCGGTTCATCCGCCGGAATTCCCAGCGCGTTGCCGGCGGCACGCAGCGCGGCGGCGGCCTCTTCCGGCTTGAACGACGGCCACAACTCCATCGCCTTGTGCAGCAGCGAGCCGCGTAATTTGTAGTGGCTGCTGCCACGCGCCCCGCTCCAGTTGAATGCTTCGGCGATCGAAAGCGGCGCGAATACAATGGGGGCGGGGGGCTCCGGGACGGGAATGACTTCGCGCGGCCTCGCTGGCATCGGCGCAGGAATCTCCAGTCGCGCCCACGCCGCCAGCGCGGCGGGGATTTTCCGTTCCCCATCCTTTTCCCAACCGAGAAAGTTGTTCAAGCGGCTGCCGAGCGCCTGGGGTTTGCCCGTGACCGGAAATTTCGGCGCCCAGAGAATCAGCCATTCCTTGGCGCGCGTGAGGGCGACATAGGCCAGCGCGGCGCGGTCCCGATCATGCGCGGCAGACTCGGCATCGACGAAATATTCCGTCCAGCCCGGCGTCGTGGCGCCGCTGTTGAAATTGCTGCGCCGTGCACCCCAACCTTCGGGGCCGATGCGGAAATGCTCGTGCATATTCCGCTCCGCAAAATCCATGCGGGCGTCGAGGAAAACCACGGTCTCGCCCAGTCCCTTGGCGCCGTGAATGGTGAGCAGCTTGGCGCCGGGACGGGAGGGGTCGGGCAACATCGGGGTTTTCGCCTCCTTCTCCTTGTCCGCGCGCAGCCGTTCCGCGAATTCGCGCAGGCCGGGGGAATCGGCGGCTAGACGATAACAGAGCGCCAACGCTTCGCGCTCGGCGAGCGCGCCGGGGTAATTCTCGGCGAAAAGCGCGGCGGCGAGGCCACTGGCATCCACCAGATGGCGCAGCCGCGCGGCGACCGGCGCATCCTCTTCATGCAGCCTTTGGAGCGACACGAGCGCCGCGCGCAGCGACGGCGCCAGTGCCAGTGCCAGTGCGGGGTCATCCATTTTGCCGAACAATCGGCGCAGCGGAATTCTTCCTGCGGTCTCATTCCCAAGCGCCGCCAGTAATTCTTCATCCCGCACCGCGAAGAGCGGCGAACGCAGGACCGCGAGCAGCGCGAGATCATTTTCCGGATCGGACGCCGCTTCCGCCGCATTGAGCAGCGCGGCCGGAACTTCACGCCCCCACAGCCCCATGCCGGTGCGGATGACGGGAATGTCGCGGCGCATGCAGCCCTGTTCCAGCTCATCGAGCTTGCGGTTC
>JAYVQF010000305.1:0-4259 GCA_043777195.1 Thermoanaerobaculia bacterium | reverse complement strand
GGCCGCCCAGCACCCAGGTCGCCTTGACGAAGACATTGATCGCCTGCGAGCCGAAGACGGTCTGGCTCTGCGACGCGAAGGCGCTCATGAGCGAGCCGCCCTCACCGCGCTGGATCAGCACCACGCCGATGAGCAGAAGACAAATCAGGATGTGAACAACCAGCAAAAAACCCATCAGGAAGGACATGCAATCTCCGGCAGGGACAGGGCGGTCTTCAGCAGCGGTTTTTTGTCACCGCAGTCAATTCCGGCTGTCTAAAAATTAAGAGCGCCGTCGGGCAATGCCTCGCGAACGGCGACACCGGCCGGTATTTTA
Source organism: Thermoanaerobaculia bacterium (assembly GCA_043777195.1). GTDB lineage: Bacteria > Acidobacteriota > UBA4820 > JAYVQF01 > JAYVQF01 > JAYVQF01. The sequence goes on along the minus strand of JAYVQF010000305.1, from coordinate 3,943 downwards.
ACGGAAAAGGCGCCGGGTTGCAGGGGCGGATTGTATTCCGGCTTGGAGAAGGCCCAGGCCAGGCGATCCCCGCCTTTCAGCTCGACTTCCACCCCGCTCACCGTCAGGGGCTGCCCGGCGGGGGTTTCCGTGATCAGGAAGCGGACGATCTTGAGTGGCCCGCGCTTCCGTTTGGCGCCGGGCACCAGCGCGAGGTGGATGCCCTGGGCGCCGCGCACCGACTCCGCAAGCTCGTACTCACCGCCAATTTTGCCCAGCATGCCCATCGGGTCGGCATATTTCGCCAACTGCCGTTCATAGCGGCGCAGATCAAGTTTTCCCGCCTGTTTCTGCGCTGCCAGCAGATAGGTAAAAGCGCCGTGATCGAGCGAGAAGACATTTCCATTCGCATATTCATAGCGGAAATTCATCGGTCGCTGGAAGAGCAGCGTGCCTTGGCTGACCTCCGGCGCCTTGAGCAGCGAACTGGTGGTCGTCTGCGTGAATTTGAGGCGGAGCACCGAAACCGTCTTCGTGTCCGCCGCCAGCCGGGTGACCAAAGTTTTGCGTTCGGCCTCGGTCAGCGGCGTGTCGGCGGCGCGAATAACCGGACTTATCGCCAAAAATGAAAGTATCACGAGAGCCACTGTGGGGACGGAGCTAAGCTCCGCCCAAAGGCTCCCGGGATCCTCAGGGCGGAGCTTAGCTCTGCCCCTACAATCGTTGGGCGCGGTCAGCAATTTTGCGGGGGGGATCAGCCTGATGAACATCGGCATAATTATCACCCGTTCACCCCTGCATCGTATGAGGTCCTCATGAAATTCATTCACTCGCTTCTATTGCTCACCGCGCTGCCGGTCTTCGCCCAGGCCTTCGCCCAGGCCTCCGCGCCTTTGCCGCCCATGCCTCAATCGCCACCTCCAGCCCCGCGAGCGCCGGGCGAAGCCCGTGATGGAAGAGTCTCACCGGCAGTGCCCGCACCCGCCCCGGCTGCCAGCGAATCCGCTTACAAAACCGCGCGCATCCGGATCTTTCTCGCCGAGCAGCGGCGCGACCCCGCTCTGCTCACCGGCCTGACCTCGCACGCCGACCCGCTCATCCGCGCCCGCGCCGCGCGCGCCGCCGGCCGCATTGGCGCGCCGAGCGCCACCGCCGCGCTGTCGGTCGCGCTGGGTGACACCGATGCCTCGGTGCGCCAAGCCGGCGCCTGGGGCGCGATCTATTTCATCGCGGGCGGCGGCAAGGCGGACGAAACCCTGCGCATCTTCCTGCGCTCCACCCTCAAGCGCGACGGCCCCGAACGCCAGCCCGCGCTCGAAGCCTTGATCGACGCGGCGGACACGGCGTCCGCCGATGAAATCCTGCGCCTCAGCGAAAGCGCCCAACCGCTCAAGCAGGCCCTCGCCGGCCATTTATTCCGGCTTGACACCCCGGCCGTGCGCGAAAAATTGAAACTCTGGGCGGCCGATGCAACCGACCCCGCCACGCAATACGGCGCGCTCTACTCCATGATCCGCCTCAAGATCGAGGATGAAAATTTTTACCGGGGAATCCTCGAAAAGACGACCGGTGAAACCGCGGTGGTGGCGCTGAAGGGATTGGGGATGACGAAAAGCTGGAGTCCGGAAACAAAGGCCGCTGTCGAATCAGCGACAGAAAGAAAATCTGAGATGGCAGTCGTGATTGAGGCGTATGGCACGCTTGCGAAACATGATTACGAAGCCAGCGCCGCAATCAGTCGCCTCCTGTCCTCAGATTATTCGCCGCAAGATTCACAACTGATGCTGAAAATCTTTGACGATGGGTCACAATTAGACTGTGATAATTTTCAGGGATTCGCAAGCTTTTCTGACTTTATCTATTTCCACCCCAATTTGGCTTTTTCAAAAACTAAATCAATGGGTTCAATCGACTATTCGATTCCTCCTGAACGACTAGGTATGCCGGTGCAGTTATTGCGTCGTTATTTCAGCAAGGCTGTGGCTTGCACCAATACCAAAGACCATAAAGTTTATTTTTCAGATTATCGCAAGTTGTTTGACAACCTTCGAAAAGCGAGCTACCCAACATTTCGTTTATATCAGGCGATTGCCGATGGGTTCTCGGATAACCCGGACGAACATACAGTTGAATTAACCGAGCTCGCGCATTCGGACGACGCGCGAGTTCGTGCCAATGCAATTTCTACCCTCGTCACCCGCGGCGAGGCCGTCACCCCGTTCCTCGCCGATCCCGAATCCGAGGTCGTCGCCAATGTCGCGGATGCCGCTGCGAAATGGAAAACCTTCCCGAAGGAAAAATTGTCCGCGGCCGCGCTGGCGAAAGCCTACGACCACTTCAACGCGAAAGGCGCCCCCGACGGGCCGAACACGCGGATCTACCTGACCCGCCTCGCCGCCGCCTGCGCGGTCGAGCAGCCGGGCTGCCTCGCGCTGCTCAAGCGCGCCATCGCGAAAGATCGCGAGCGGGCAGTGCAGATCGACGGCTGGAACCGCTGGCCGGACAAACTACTGGCGTCGCGCCCCGCCTGGCCCAAACCCAACTTGCCGCCGCCCGATTTCAAGGCGGCTGAGGCGCGCCTCGCCACCCTCATCGCCAAAATCCCGCGTTTCGAAGTGGAGACCACGCAGGGGAAATTCACCATGGCCTTCACCGCGCGCGGCGAGTCGCCGCTCAATGTCATCAACTTCCGCGATCTGGTGGCGAAGAAATTTTTCGACGGCATCACCTGGCACCGCGTCGTCCCCAACTTCGTGGTGCAGGGGGGCGACCCGCGCGGCGACGGTTCGGGCGGCCCCGGACACCTCGTGCCCTGCGAGTACAACAGTTTCCCCTACACCGCAGGCACGGTCGGCATGGCGCTCGACGGCAAGGACACCGGCGGCTCGCAGTTCTTCGTCGCCCTCACCCGCGTGTCCCATCTCGATTATCACTACACCGTACTCGGCCAGGTGGAACCCGATGGCCTGCCGACCCTATACAAACTCGGCGAAGATGACAAGATTATTTCCATCCGCGAGCTGGAGTAACAGGCGGAATTATTCATCCTGATTCTTTACCCCAGAGGACACGGAGGGAAGAGAGTAAAGAGGTCGAGTTTGTCGGAACTTTCTGCTCTGGGCCCTCCGTGTCCTCTGGGGTGAATCCGTTGGATTGGCTACTGCAGCAACGCCTCAATCCACCCGGAATTTCGCGCACCGCTCTGTTCCCGCCCCGTCTTTCACGCAGGCTTCATGCCGGCCCGCGCGCAGCGGCCAGAACCAGTCCGGCGCGTCGTCGCCCGGCGCGCGCCGCGGAACCAGTGCGCGTCCATCCAAACGCCAGCGATAAGGCGGCGCGCCGCCCGTAGCGTTCAACGCCAGCTGCGCATAGGCCGCCGGCGCCAGCGGGTCGTGAAAGTAATGCGCGCCGGGCGCCGGCGTGATCGTCATGAGCGGCGGCGCGGTCGGGCGCGGCATGGATGCCGGCGGCGGCCCCGCGGCCATTGCAGCGGGCGGTCCGGCTGAATTGACGGCGCTGCGCCATTGGTAATCCCATTCCGCCGGTGCGGCCGCCGCTGTGGCGGGCGCGGGCTGGGACAGGGGCAACCACGCCAGCGTGTCGGGCACCGGCAGCAGCGGGCGGTCACCCGCATCCGGCGTCAGGCGGACGCGGGCGGCGAGCATCACCGCCTGAAAAACCGGGCCCGCGCCGGTCACGCCGGTGGCGCCGTGCATGGGCTGGCGGTCGAAATTTCCCACCCAGACCCCCACCGTGAATTCGCGGGTATAGCCGATCGTCCAGTTATCGCGAAAATCCTGCGAGGTGCCGGTTTTCGCCGCGGCGGGGAAAGGCAAGCGCAGCGCGCTCTCCTCGCCGAATGCGGGCGCGCGGGCGCGGTTGTCGGCCAGCACATCGCTGACGAGAAAGGCGGCCTCGGGTGGCATGATCCGGCGCGCGGCAGGGATCGCGGCATCCGCCTCCA
>JAYVQF010000304.1:0-4262 GCA_043777195.1 Thermoanaerobaculia bacterium | reverse complement strand
GGGCCGGTCAAAGCCGGGACGATCGTTGTAGTTGGGCCGCTCAAAATCACGCGGCGCGCGGTCGTAGCCGGCTTCGCCTGCAGAGCCGGCAGCGTCCCGATTGAATCCGTAACTGGACGCCGGGCGGGCATCGAAAGTCTCCCGGCCCTCGTCACCGCGCGATTCCCGTTCATCGTGAACGGGCGGCGCTTCTGCGGGGTTTTCAGCGGGGGCGGCATCATCCTTGCCCAGACGGTTGATGGAAGGGCGGGTCAGGCGGCGGGTAATCATGGAAGTTTTCTCCTTAAAGGCGGGCGGCTCAAGGCGGCCCGCGTCTTCCGCACGGTAAAAATTAATTACTGGCAAGCAGCAAATGTAAGTGCGTGAATCAATACTAGTTGATTTCAAACTGAAATGCAAAGCAATTGGGCGGTTGAAGGTTACAATTCCATCAAGCCAACAAACCCAGACGCACGCCGGATTATTCCGCGCGCCGTCTGGTTTTAGCAGGGAGTTCTGCCGTTTTATTCCCGCCTTTCGTCAGGCGCCGCAGTCATTCCCGCCGGCGAATTCGCGGGATGGAGAAAAATCCTACACGCCTGCCGCAGGGGTCTCGTCATCCAAAACGGCTTCTGCGGCCGTCAGCGATTGCACGGCCTTCAGCCCCAATTTGTCAAAGCGGTCAATTTCCGTTTGCATGATGGCGGTCTGGTCATCGATTTCCAGCGTGCGCTTGACGAAAAGTATCAGCCGGTCCTTCACCTGGCAAATCGCGCCGGGTGATTTGATGGCGCGCGCGTAGCGCACCTGCATGCCGCGTTCCCGCGCGGCGGCGGTGACCCCATCGTGCGCTTTCTGTTGGGCCTTGGTGGGTTTTTTGGTGGGGGGCATGTGGGGTTAAGAATGAAGGCGGAAGGATGAAAACTGAAAAAGATTCGCCTCGTCAGGCCGCAAAGTCAGGCCGCAACGGCCATGCGCGCCGCCGCGAGGAATAATTTGAGCCCGTCAGCAGAGCCCAGCGCCGCGTCTACCGCGCGGTCGGGATGCGGCATCAGGCCCAGCACATTGCCGCCCTCGTTGATGATCCCGGCGATGGAGTCGCGCGAGCCGTTGGGATTCGCCTCATCGGTCAGAGCGCCATCGCGGGTGGCGTAACGAAACGCGATCTGCTGGTTGTCCTGCAGCCGCTTGAGCTGTGCATCGTCACAGATGAAATTGCCGTCGCCGTGCGCGATCGGCATCTTGAGAATTTCTCCCGGCTTGATCCCGCTCAGAATCGGGCCGCGCGAGGAATCCGTGCGCAGATAAACCTGCTGGCAGAGGAATTTGAGATTTTTGTTGCGCACCAGTGCGCCGGGCAGCAGGCCCGCTTCGCACAGAATCTGGAAGCCGTTGCAGATGCCCAGCACCGGGCCGCCCTGCCTGGCGAATTCAACCACCTCGCGCATGACCGGCGAGAAGCGGGCAATGGCGCCGCAGCGCAAATAATCGCCGTAAGAAAACCCGCCGGGAATGACGATGAAGTCCGCGCCCTTGAGGTCATGTTCCTTGTGCCACAGCGGCACCGCCTCCACGCCGGTGGCGATGCGGCAGGCTTCCAGCACATCATGATCGCAGTTGGAGCCGGGAAAAATCAGGACGCCGAATTTCATCACGCAATTTTAGCGGGCGCGCAGTCCACCCGCTATAATTCACGCTTCCATTCGGCAAATCATTTCGCTGGAGAATGTCATGCGCAAGCTGGTTTATCTATCCCTCGCGGCCCTGGTCGCAACCCTCGGTTGCAAACACCATGATTCAGATGACGCTTCGTCCCCAACCTCTGCCGCGAAGCCTCACGCCGCAGCAAGCGGCGCGATTCATAACGACACCGGCAGCGGCGATATCGTCATCGGCTTTTACGGCTCCATGACGGGCGATCAGGCCGCGTTCGGCAAGTCTTCCAAGGAAGGCAGCGAAATGGCCGTGGCGGAAATCAACGCCGCAGGCGGCGTCAAGGTGGGCGGCAAGGGCGACGCGCGCATGCTGCGCCTGGTGAGCGAAGATGACGCCGGCAAGCAGGAACAGGCGACCAATGTCGTCGCCAAGCTCATCAATTCCGACAAGGCCGTCGCCATCATCGGCGAGGTCGCCTCCGGCATGTCGCTGGCGGGCGGCACCGTCGCCAACGAATCGCACATCCCGATGGTCTCCGGCTCCTCCACCAACCCGAAGGTCACCGACAAGGAATATGTCTTCCGCGTCTGCTTCACCGACGATTATCAGGGACAGATGCTGGCCCGTTTCGCCTTCGTGAAACTCGGCAAAAAAACTGCCGCCATCATGACCGATGTCAAGCAGCCCTACTCGGTCGGGCTGGCGCAGTATTTCCGCGATGAATATGTCAAGCTCGGCGGCAAGATTGTCGCCGAGGCGAAATATCAGAACGGTGATGTGGATCTCAAGAGCCAGCTGACCTTCGTCAAGGCGGCGAACCCTGAAATCCTGTTCCTGCCCGGCTACTACAACGACGCCGGCACCACGGCCCGCCAATCGCATGAGCTGAACATGACCATTCCCCTGCTGGGCGGCGACGGTTGGGAATCCCCCACCCTGATCTCGCTGGGCGGCAAGGCGCTGGAAGGCTCCTTCTATTCCAATCATTACGATGCCGGCGACCCCGAGCCCCGCATTCAGGATTTCGTCAAGCGCTACAAGGCCAAGTTCAGCACCGAACCCGATTCCATCGCGGCCCTGGCGTATGACGCCACCATGACGCTCAAAGTCGCCATGGAAGCGGCGGCCAGCCTGGATGGCGCCGTGCTCCGCGACGCGCTGGCCGGCGTGCATGACTTTCAAGCCGTGACGGGTGAGATCACCTTCAACTCACACCGCAATCCCGGCACCAAGGCCATTGTCATGCTGGAAATCAAGAATGGCAAACTCGTGGTCCGCGACCGCGTCTCCCCGCCCAAAGCCGCCAGCGCGCCAGGCGCCGCCGCAATGCCCGCTTCGGCTGCCGCTGCTTCGGTTCCCGCCGCGAAAAAGTAATTTTTTCCCTGCAATCTCCCTGCAATCGCCGGGCCTTCCCTTTGAGGATCGCCCTCCGAGGATCGCCCTCCAAGGATCGCCCGGCGCTCGTGATTAACCCGTGCATCTTTCCGATTTCATCCAGCAACTCGTGAATGGCCTGGCGTATGGGGCGATCATCGCCCTGATTGCGCTCGGCTACACCATGGTCTATGGCGTCCTGCAGCTCATCAACTTCGCCCACTCCGATATATTCATGGTGGGCGCCTATATCGCCTATTACGCCGGGCGGCATATCTACACCGGCTCGCCTGTGCTTACGCTGGCCCTCGTGTTCATCGTCGCGATGGCCGGTTGTTCGTTGCTCGGCCTGTTCATCGAACGCTTCGCCTACCGGCCGCTGAGGACCTCGCCGCGTCTGAATTCCCTCATCACCGCCATCGGGGTTTCGTTTCTCCTTGAATATGGCGGGCAGATCGTCTTGGGCGCCGACATCAAAACTTTTCCGCCGATCCTGCCGGAAGGGCGCCACCAGTGGTACGGCGTCAGCTTCACCAACATCCAGTTGATCGTGATCGTGACCAGCGCCGTGTTGATGCTGGCTCTTGAATTCATCGTCTTTCGCACCAAACTCGGCCGTGCCATGCGCGCGATCTCTTTCAGCTTTGATCACGCGGCACTCCTGGGAATTCCGGTGGATCAGGTGGTCGCCCTCACCTTCGTCATCGGCTCTTCGCTGGCGGCGGCGGGCGGCATTTTGTATGCCGGCGCCTACACCCGCATGACCCCGGTGATGGGCACCCTGCCCGGCCTGAAAGCCTTCGTGGCCGCGGTTCTTGGCGGCATCGGCAATGTCACCGGTGCAATGCTGGGCGGACTCCTGATCGGCGTCACCGAAACTTTCTTCGCGGCCTTTCCCGCCACCTCGCAATACCGCGAAGGCGTCGCCTTCATCATTCTCATCGCCGTGCTGCTCTTCAAACCGGAAGGTTTGATGGGCAAGGCCGTGCGCGAGAAAGTCTGAGCCGGCCATCATGTTTCCGTTCTTGAAAAACGCCGCCATTTTCGCCTCGCTCGCACTGGGCGCGTGGCTACTGGGACTCGGCGCGGAATCGCTCCTCGGTGCCTATTGGTTGAATGTCGCCGGCGATCTCGGCATCGCCATGATCATGGCGGTCTCGCTCAACCTCATCAACGGCATCACCGGGCAATTCTCGATCGGTCATGCCGGCTTCATGGCGGTCGGCGCCTATCTGGGCGCAGTCTGCACCAAG
>JAYVQF010000303.1:0-4264 GCA_043777195.1 Thermoanaerobaculia bacterium | reverse complement strand
CACCTTCTGGGGGAAACCGCGGATCACCAGCATCACGCCGCGCGCCTTTCCGACTGGCTCATTCATTGATTCGACACTGACCGGCGCTAATCTTGGGCCGGGCGTCACCTTGCGAGCGCTCGACCCCGACCTAACGATCAGCAATGTCACCCGCACCGCGGAGACTGGCATGACCGCACGATTCTCGGTTCCGGCCGGCGCCATTGGCGGCCCTCGTTATTTCGTCGCCAATGCCTATGGCCGAGACAGCGCCCCGCAATGGGTGCTGGGTTACGACCCCAATGATCTATTTCTGGTTCTCGATAAAACTGCCGGAACGACAGTCACTTGGTACGGCAGATCCTCCCCTTCATACACCCTGATGCGCGACACCACCCCAACATTCGCGACCGGAACCCCCATCTACACCGGCCCTGCGATGACCACAACCGACCCCGCAAACGCATCCTATTTCTATCTGATTTTCTGATTAATTTCTTGACCTCGCCCCGCGTTCGGAGAGAGCTACTGTCTTGAGAAGTTTTTCATACTGGCTATCGGGAATCGAGTAGGGGAAATCACCTCGAATCAAAATATACCGCGGCGTGAGGGGGTATGCAAGTCAATAATCATTCCCTTCCCTCCTTGGCACCGTCACCAAGTTGGACCTTGGCGGTAAAAATCTGTCACTTTTCTTCTTGGTGTCCTTCGTGTCCTTGGTGGTAAAAAGTTTTACCCCGCCCATTTCTTCTTGTCCGCCCAGTTGGTTCTCGGTTTCACGCTATCTCTCAGCTTCGCCGGATCAACGCGGTAGCGCACTGCCGCATCCGGGCCGAGGCCGCGGCGGAGGTCGGTGAGAAGTTCGCGCGCGGGTTTGATGGAGAGGGAATCGGGGAGTTTGAGGACGGCGATGCCTTCGGGGAGGGGGAGTTCGAGATAGACGGGGAGCGGCCCTTTGCGGCTGGCGAGTTGGGTTTTGACAAACTGCATCGCGGTTTCACCGGCGCTGGGCAATTCCACCACCAGCGCGGTTGCCAGTTTTTCCACCGCGCCATCGAGGGGGAGAAGGTCGCGCAGAAACAGCCGCAGTTCGGTTTCAGACGGTTCCGCCTCGCCCACCACCAGGACGATGTCGCCTTCTTTCACTGCGTCGAAATGTTTCGTGAAGTTGGCTTTGAAAAGCATCACATCGGCGGAACCCGTCGTATCCTCGAATTTGATGGTGCCGTAATCATCGCCCGCTCGGCTTTTCTTGCGCTCTTTCGCGGCGATCATGCCGCCCACTACCACGACGCTTTTTTCCGAAAGCGTCTTGAGCTGCGCCACCGTGTGCGTGGCGAGCGCGGCGATCTCGGCGGCCCGTTCGCCCAGTGGGTGGCCGGAGAAATAAAAACCGAGGGCCTCTTTTTCCAGCCGGAGTTTTTCCAGCGTCGCGAATTCATCAAGCGGTTTGAATTCGTCACCGTGTTTCATCGCTGATTTAACATCCGGTCCGCCGCCGAAAAGCGAGTTTTGCCCGGCGGCGATGGCTTCCCGTTCGTGCGTCGCCTGTTCCTGCAATGACTCCAGCGCCGCCAGCTTCGCGCGCCGGCTGCCCGGCAGCGTGTCGGTCGCGCCGGCCTTGACGAGTCCTTCCAGCGTACGCTTGTTGAAATTTTTCGGATCGAGGCGCATGACCAGATCGGTCAGCGACGAAAACTGCCCGCCGGATTTCCGTTCCGCCAGCAATTCCTCGACCGCGCCGCGGCCGACCCCCTTGATGGCGAGCAGGCCGAAACGCAGTTCTTTCCCCACCGGCAAAAATTCCAGGATAGAAAAATTAACATCGGGCGCGAGCACCGTGATGCCCATATCGCGGCATTCGCCGAGGTATTTCATCACCATGTCGCTGTCGCTGAGCACCGAGGTGAGCAGCGCGCCCAGGAAAGCGGCGGGGTGGTGAACTTTCAGCCAGGCGGTGTGATACGCCACCAATGCGTAAGCCGCGGAGTGGGATTTGTTGAACCCGTAGCCGGCGAATTTCTCGATGTGGTCGAAAATCTTTTCAGCCTGGTCCTGCGCCATGCCGCGCTCCACCGAACGGGTGACAAAGCTGCCCTTCATCTTCGCCATCTCATCGGCCTTCTTCTTGCCCATCGCCTTGCGCAGGTTATCGGCCTCGGCCATGGAGAAACCGGCCAGCACCGCAGACACCTGCATCACCTGCTCCTGATAAGCGATGACGCCCATGGTCTCCTTGAGCACCGGCTCCAGGGTCGGGTGCATGTAGTCGATCTTCGATGGATCATGCTTGCGCTCGACATATTGATCCATCATCCCCGACTGCATGGCGCCGGGACGGTAGAGCGCGTTGAGGGCGATGAGATCTTCGAACTTGTCGGGGCGGAAGCGGGTAAGCAATTGCTTCATTCCCGAGGATTCAAACTGAAATACCCCGTTGGTTTTTCCCTCGGCGAATAATTTGAAAACCGCCGGATCGTTCATCGGAATAAGATCTAGATCGGGCGGGGTTTCACCCGTCGCCGCGATATACCCCAAGCAGCGGGCGATCAGGGTCAGCGTGGTCAGCCCGAGAAAATCCATCTTCACCAGGCCGACTTTTTCGACTTCATCCTTGGCGTACTGGGTGAACCGGTTGCCCTCTTTATCCACCGCGAGGGGCGAATAATCGGTGACCGGCCCCGGGGTGATGACCACGCCGGCCGCGTGAATGCCGACATGGCGGGCCAGCCCCTCCAGCTTCAACGCGTCGTCGATGAGCGCATGCGCGTTGTCGTCCTCATCGTAGCGCTTCTTGAATTCGGAAATTTCGTCGAGCGCCTGCGCCAGCGTCCAGGGCTTCTGGTCGTTTTTACGCATTCCCTCGGGAATCAGCTTGGCGAGCTTGTCGGCGTCAGGGGGCAGCCAGCCGCGCCCGCGCGCCACATCGCGCAGCACCAACTTGGCCTTCATCTCGGCGAAGGTGGCGATCTGCGCGACACAGTCAGCGCCGTATTTTTCGCGGACATACTCAATTACTTTGTGGCGGTTGGCCTCGCAGAAATCGATGTCGATGTCCGGCAGCGAGCTGCGCTCGGGATTGAGGAAGCGCTCGAAGAAGAGGCCGTAGCGCAGCGGGTCAAGGTCGGTGATGCGCAAGGACCAGGCGACCAGAGAGCCGGCCGCGGAGCCGCGCCCCGGACCGACCGGAACTCCCATATCGCGCGCCGCCTTGATGAAATCCCACACGATGAGGAAGTAGGACTCGAATTCCATCTTGCGAATGACGGCAAGCTCGGTCTCCAGCCGTTCCTCGTATTTTTCGCGAGTGGCGGCGAGAAGCTCGCGCTCAGCGAGTTTCGCCAGGCGCCAGGCCAGTCCCGCGCGCGCGACCTCGTTGAGGTAATCCGTGGGTGATTTTTTGTCCGGGGTGACATAGATGGGAATGTGATAAATTATTTTTTCTGGGACGAGCGTGAAATCCACCGACTCAGCAATCCTCACGGTGTTGTCGAGCGCCTCGGGCAGATCGGCGAATAATTTGCGCATCTCCGCCGCAGTTTTTACATGATGCTCGGCGGAGTAGGCGTCTTCAAGCCCGCCCGATTCATCGAATTCGTTGGTGCCGATTTTCAACAGCACTTTGTGCGCGAGGAAATCCTCGCGGTTCAGGAAATGACAGTCATTGGTGGCGACGAGGGGCAGGCCCAGTTTTTTCGCCAGCGCCACCTGTGCGACCAGGACCTTTTCCTGCTCGCCGATGCCGTGGCGCTGAATTTCCAGATAGAAGCGGCCCGGCAGCATCTCCGCGAAATCAGCCGCCGCATTTTCCGCCTCATCCAGATGGTGATTCAGCTCGAGCTGCTGAATTTCGCCCCACAGACAGGCGCTCAGACCGATGATCCCGGCGCTGTGCTGACGCAGCAGGGTCTTGTCAATGCGCGGCTTGTAATAAAAGCCGGAGGTGAAACCCTCCGACACCAACTTCATCAAGTTTTTGTAGCCCTCGCCATTCTGCGCCAGCAGGATGAGATGGTGATAGGCCTTCTCGCCCTTCTGCTTTTCCTTGCGTGAGCGGTCGCCCGGGGCGACATACACCTCGCAGCCCATGATCGGCTTGATGCCCTTATCCTTCGCCTCGGCATAAAACTTCGCGGCGGCATACATATTGCCGTGGTCGGTAATTGCCACTGCTGGCATGTTGTCCTCCCGCACCTTCTTCACCAGCGGCCCGATCTTGATCGCCCCGTCAAGGAGCGAATACATCGAGTGAAGGTGGAGGTGGACGAAGGAAGAACCGGGGGAA
>JAYVQF010000302.1:0-4271 GCA_043777195.1 Thermoanaerobaculia bacterium | reverse complement strand
CGGGGAAGGGCCGTCCGCTAAAATCGCCGCGAGGTAATTGCCATGTGCGGAATCGTCGGTTATATCGGCGCCAAATCCACGCCCGCTGTTTTGGTCGCCGGGCTGCGCAAACTGGAATATCGCGGCTATGACTCGGCCGGCATCGCGGTCGTTGAGAACGGCGTCTTGCAGCGGCGCCGCGCCAACGGCAAGCTCGCCAATCTCGAGGAAAAATTGCGCGCCGAGCCCGTAGGCAACGGGCCCAGCGGCTACGGCATCGGCCACACCCGCTGGGCCACGCACGGCCGCCCGTCCGAGGAAAACGCCCATCCCCATGTGGATTGCAGCGGCAAGCTTGTCGTCGTGCATAACGGCATCATCGAAAATTATCCGGCGCTGAAAAAAGAACTGGCCGCGGCGGGCCACACCTTCGTCACCGAAACGGACACCGAGGTCATCGCCCATCTCATCGAGGCCGAGCTCAACGAACCGGGCGGGCCGATCACCGCCGAATCATTTGAGAAGGCCTTTCGCGCGGCGGTCGCGCAGCTCGAAGGCATCTACGCCTTGGGCGCGCTCCATTCCGAGGTGCCCGATCTGATTCTCGGCGCCCGGCAGGGGCCGCCCCTCGTGGTGGGTTACGGCGAGGGAGAATACTTTCTGGCGTCGGATGTGCCGGCCGTGCTCAACCACACCCGCCTCTTCGCGTGGCTCGAAGACGGGGAAACCGTGCGGCTTTCCAAGGCGGGCGCGACACTGTTCGATCGCGATGGCAACATCATCAACCGCGCGCCGCAGCGCGTCAACTGGGACCCTGTGCAGGCGGAGAAGGCGGGCTACCGCCACTTCATGCTCAAGGAGATCCACGAGCAGCCGCGCGCCGTGAAAGACACCCTGGCGGGGCGGCTGACCGCGGCGGGCGGCGTGAATCTGGCCGAGCTGGAATTGACGGACGCCGAAGTCAAGGCCTTCACCCGCATCCAGATTCTCGCCTGCGGCACTTCGCTGCATGCCGGCTGGGTCGGCAAATTTTTATTCGAGAACCTCGCCGGCATCGCCACCGAGTGCGACTACGGCTCGGAATTCCGCTATCGCGGCACCGTGATGCCGAAGGGCACGCTGGCGGTCGCCATCTCGCAGTCGGGCGAAACCGCCGATACGCTCGCCGCGATGAAGGAAGCGAAAAATCTCGGCGCGCTGCCGCTGGCCATCTGCAATGTCGTGGGCAGCGCGATTCCCCGCGAGGCGCGCGCCACCCTATACACCCACGCCGGCCCCGAAATCGGCGTCGCCTCCACCAAGGCTTTCACCACGCAGCTCATCGCCCTCACCCTGCTCGCCGCCGACCTCGGCGTGCGCCGCGGATTTCTCAAGGCGGAGGCGCTGGCGGAACTGCATCGCGAATTGACGCTGCTCCCGCACAAGCTGGAAACGGTGCTCAAGTTGGAACCGAAACTGGTGCCCATCGCGCGAAAATTCCACACCCGCCCCAGCTTTTTATTTCTCGGCCGCGGCGTGAATTACCCCACCGCGCTGGAAGGCGCGCTCAAGCTCAAGGAGATCAGCTACCTGCATGCCGAAGGTTATCCCGCGGGCGAAATGAAGCACGGCCCCATCGCACTCATTGATGACGGATTCCCCGTGGTTGCCGTTTGCCTGAAGGACAAGGTTTATGAAAAGATGCTGGGCAATGTCGAAGAGGTGAAAGCCCGCGACGGCGCGGTCATCGCGCTGGTGACTGAAGGCGACACCGCGATCGCGGCAAAGGCCGACGCCATCCTCGCGCTGCCGCCGGTGCATCCGCTGCTTTCTCCAATTCTGGCGGTGGTGCCGCTACAAATGCTGGCCTATGAAATCGCGCTCCTGCGCGGTGCCGATGTGGATCAGCCGCGCAACCTCGCCAAGTCAGTGACCGTCGAATAACCCGTCCGACATCACAATCGCATGCGGTAAAACTTGCTGTCCTGCTTGATGCGGGGGAATGCGGCCGGCAGCGCCTCCGCGGGAATCTCGGTGAACCCGGTCTTTTCATAAAAGCGATGCGCCGCATGATAAGCCGCGGTCGTGCCCAGCACGATCTCCTGCAACCCGTGGGCGCGCGCGTGGGCCAGCAGAGTCTCCAGCAGCGTCGACGCGACGCCCTTCTCCCGTCCGCGCCAATCGATTGCCACGAACATTTTGCGCAGCGCCCCCAGCCCACCGCCCCGGTCGAGCAGGGCGATTGTTCCGACGACTTTTTCTCCTGAGAGCGCCACCCAGAAATTCCCCGCGCCCTTTTGCACGAAATTGGGAATATCAATCAGGTCGGGTTGTTCCTCCGCCGTAATGGCGATGCCGAATTCATCCTGCTGAATTCCCAGCACCAGTGCGGTGGCTTGGGATTGATAAGCGGGGGTGAAAGATTCAATGCGAAGGCTCATTCAATTTCCCGGCGGTGGCGCCGGCAGTTCCGCGAATTCTTTGGTGAGCACGCGCATCCGTGTCGCGAAGATCATTTCGCCGAGCGGGGATTCGGGTGGGGTGCCGAGGCCTGGCACGGCGGTGAGCGCAGTGACGAAGTCTTCCGCCTTGAGTCCTCCATCATTCCCTGATTTCAATACCACGCGTAGGGGCGACGCAGGCGTCGGCCCCACGGGTTCCGCCCATTCCGCCGAATGAACCAGCGGGCGAATGTCTTTGATCTTCGTCTCTTCGCCGCGCTTGAGTTCGGCTTTGAATTCTTTGGCTGCGAGAAACGGCGCCACCGCCGGGCGCAGGAATTCCCGCCAGGCGGGATCGCGGATTTCGATTTCGTAGTCGGACCAGGCCGTCGCTTCCTGGAGTTTGACCGCGCGCCGTTCGATCAGCTTCGCCGAATGAAAGGGCATGCCGGGCAGCGTCGCACCTCGCAGTTTTTCCAGCACCATTTCCGCCGGC
Organism: Thermoanaerobaculia bacterium; assembly: GCA_043777195.1. Lineage (GTDB taxonomy): Bacteria > Acidobacteriota > UBA4820 > JAYVQF01 > JAYVQF01 > JAYVQF01. The sequence goes on along the minus strand of JAYVQF010000302.1, from coordinate 1,376 downwards.
AGATTTTCACTGAGATAAAGATCCATCGGTTCGTTGTCGCCCGCGACGCCGAGTGGTAGCGCGGGGGCGAAGCTCATTTCGGGAATGGGATGGAAGCCCTGCGAGTAACGCACCGGCAGCCCGGCGCGATTGAGGACGAGGTTGAAATTGCGGATCAGGTCGAGATGGCCATACAACGCGAGGTCGCCGCTTTTCCCGAAAATAATCCGGTAACGAAAGGCCGGCGTGTCCTTGTCCGAACCGTCGCGCGGGTTGCGGGGCAGGGGCAGTTCGATGCCGACGGGTTTGGTGTCGGTCTTGAGCTCGCCTGCGGTGCAGTTCTTCGCGAACCAGCCGCAGCCGTAGCAGGGATCGGGGCCGCAGGCATCGGAGCTGGCGGCGGCGTAGGCCTTGGCGAGCTCCTGCTTGAAATAGGATTTGCGCACATCCATGCCGATGTGATCCCACGGCAATCCGCCGTCAATGGGAAATTCCTGGTATACAAAGGGCGCCATGTCCACGCCCTCATCCTCAAACGCCTTTAGCCAGGTCTTCATGTTGAAGCGGTCATGCCAGCCGTCAAATTCGCAGCCGGCCTTCCAGGCCCGTTCAATCACCGGCGCCAGCGAACGGTCGCCGCGCGACATCGCGCACTCGACGATGGACTGGTCAAGGTCATGATATTTGTAGGTGATGGCGCGGTCGCGCAGGCTGTGCTTGATGAGGGAAATCTTCTCCAGTGTCTCCTCGCGCGGCGCCATGGGCAGCCACTGGAACGGCGTGAAGGGCTTGGGCACGAATTCGGAGGTGGAGAGATTGATGCGGGCGCGATGGCGGCCTTTCTGCTTGGCAATGGCCATGACCTCGTGGGCGCGATCCACGATGCCACGCACATCGTCATTCGTCTCGGTAGGCAGGCCGATGATGAAATAGAACTTGACGAGATCCCAGCCTTCCGAAAAAATAATTTCGGCGGCGCGGCGGATATCGGCATCGCTCACATTCTTGTTGATGACATTACGCAGGCGCTGCGAACCGCCCTCGGGCGCGAGGGTGAAACCCTTCTGCTTGCCGCGCAAAAGCACCCGCGCCATCAGCTTCGAAACCGACGGCACGCGCAGCGAGGGGAGGGCGGTGGCGGCGAATTTGTCCAGCCCCCAATTGTCGGCCCCCTGTTCGAGCAGATGATCAATGGAGCCATACTCGCCGGAATTCAGCGAGGCCAGCGTGACTTCATCGTAGCCGGTGTTGGTCAGCCCATCGCGAATGCCCTGGACGACCTCGACGGGATTGCGGTCGCGCTGCGGCCGGTAGATGTAGCCGGCCTGGCAAAACCGGCAGCCGGCGTTGCAGCCGCGCATGATTTCATAGGAGAAACGGTCATGCACGATCTCGGT
>JAYVQF010000301.1:0-4291 GCA_043777195.1 Thermoanaerobaculia bacterium | reverse complement strand
GTCGTAAAGAAATTAAATGAACAGTCTGACCGCCGATTCATCCCGACTGGCTTCGTTGCTCGTCGCTTACATGCCTTCGGGCATGCGCGCTCCTTGCGCCTCGTCATTCGGGCGACTCGGCAGTCATCTTTGTTCATTTAATTTCTTTACGACCCCTAAAACCGTGGAGACGGGAGCGGCCGCTTCCGGGTGAATCGTCTCTCGCCAAGCCGCCGTGGCAATTAAAATCACCGGGTGAACACACTCGAATTGAGCCAGGTGGACCCGGAACTGTATGCACTGATCGGTCGCGAGGGAGCGCGCGAGGACGACACGCTCGAATTGATCGCCTCGGAGAACTTCACCTCGCCCGCGGTAATGGCTGCGATGGGCTCGGTGCTGACCAATAAATATGCCGAGGGCTATCCCGGACGCCGGTATTACGGCGGCTGCGCGGTCGTTGACGAGGTCGAGAATCTCGCGCGCACCCGTCTTCAGGCGCTATTCGGCGGCGAGCACATGAATGTCCAACCGCATAGCGGCACCCAGGCCAACACTGCGGTCTATTTCGCGATGCTGAAGCCGGGCGACACGGTGCTGGGCATGGCGCTCGATCAGGGCGGCCACCTCACGCATGGCCATCCCCTCAATTTTTCCGGCAAATATTTCCGCTTTCTTCCTTATGGCGTGCGCAAAGAGGACGAGCGGCTGGATTACGACGCCCTTGCCGCGCAGGCTTTGAAAGAATCACCCAAGATGATTGTGGCCGGCGCTTCGGCCTACTCGCGCATCATCGATTTTCCCCGCATGCGGGCGATCGCCGATTCCTGCGGCGCGCTGTTGATGGTGGACATGGCGCACATCGCCGGGTTGGTCGCAACAGGGCTGCATCCGTCGCCGGTGGCGCACGCCGACTTCGTAACCTCGACCACGCACAAAACTTTGCGTGGCCCGCGCGGCGGCCTCATTATCTGCCGGGAAAAATTTGCGAAAGAGATCGACAAAGCGGTTTTCCCCGGTATCCAGGGCGGGCCGCTCATGCATGTCATCGCAGCCAAGGCGGTCTGCTTCAAAGAGGCGGCCGGGCCCGAGTTCAAGCAGTATCAGACGAAAGTCGTGGCGAACGCACGGGCCATGGGGGAAGCCCTGGCGGCGGGCGGGCTGCGGCTGGTCTCGGGCGGCACCGACAATCATCTGCTGCTGGTGGATGTGGGCGCCATCGGCTTGACGGGAAAAGCGGCCGAAGCTCGCTGCGAGGCGGCGAATCTCGCGGTCAACAAGAATACGATTCCATTCGACCCCAAGCCGCCGCTCACCGCCTCCGGAATTCGTCTGGGTTCGCCCGCCCTCACCACGCGCGGCCTGGGCGAAAACGATTTCCGCGAAGTCGGCGACATCATCGTGCAAGCGCTCAAGGCGCCCGAAGGGGATGAGGCGGCGCTTGCCGTAACCCGTGCCCGCGTGAAAACCCTCTGCAAAAAGTTCCCGCTCTATGGCGGCGCGCACTGACGAATTGCCGATGAGTCTCACCGAGACCTTTCTGCCGGTGCTGCGTTTACGCGGCAAATCGGTGCTGGTGGCCGGGGGCGGCGCCGAGGCAGCGCTCGTCGCAGCCGGGCTGCTGCGCGCGGGCGCCGGGGTCACGCTCGTGGCGCCGGAGCTGGAGGCCGCTGCTGCGGCACTGGTGAAAGGCGGACAGGCGCGCCACCATGCCCGGGAATTTTCCGCTCGAGATTTGGAGGGAATATTCCTTGCCGTCGCCGCGGACGAGCCGGTGGTCTCCGGCCTGGTCGCTGAAGCCGCGCGCGCGGCGGGCGTGCTCTTCGCCGATCTTCACCATCCGGACGCGGGCGACATTCGCCTTGCTCCCGCCGTGGCCTTGGGCGGCGCGACGCTGGCCGCCGATGCAGCCGCCTTCGCGCTGTCCGCGCCGCTGATGCGTCGTGCCGCTGCGGGGCTGGGTCCGGTGGCGAACGAACTCATCACCCTCATCGAACGGGTTGCCGGCCCGCTGCTCGCCGGTGCGGCGCCCGACTATCAGGCCCGCATCTTCCAATCGCTGCTCGACAGCGATCTGGCGACCCTGCTGCAAAAAGGTGAAACCGCCAAGGCCGAAGCCAAAGCCCTGCGCATCGTCGGCCAGACGACGCGGGTGGTGGGATAGAAGACTACAGCGGGAGAAAATCGCAGCGGTTTTCTAATTCTTAATTTCTCTCACGCCGCCGGGTGAAAGCGGCGGTACATGACGCGATCCGCCGCGCGGCCGGTCGGGATCTGTTCACTCGCGGCGAGCGTGTAGATTTCGTCGAGACCCTGAATGGCATTGTCGCGGGTGTTCTTTTTCGCGAGATCATAGGATCGTTCGGCCAGCTCTTGCTGCACCATCGTCAGACCGCCCAAGTTGACGACATAGTCGGGCGCATAGACCACGCCGCACTGTCGCAGCGCTTCGTCAATGGCGGGGGATTCCAGCTGGTTGTTCGCGGCGCCGCAAATGACCCGGGCCTTCAGCCGGGTCAGGGCTTGCGTGGTCAGCACTTTGCCCATGGCGCAGGGGGCGAAGATATCGGCGGGCGCGTCAAGAATGGCGTCGGCGGCGGTGATCTCAATGCCGCCGGCCTCACGCACGCGCGCCAGATTCGCGTCGGAGACATCAGAGGCCATCACGCGGAAGCCTGCGTCGCGCAGCAGCAGGCAGAGGTGAAACCCGACCTTGCCCGCACCCTGCACCGCGACCGTGAGTTCGCGCGTGGGTCTTTTCAGAAAGCGTTCCGCGGTGTAGCGCAATGATTCGAAGACGCCGTAGGCGGTGAGCGGCGAGGGATCGCCGAGGCCGCCCTCCTTTTCATCCAGACCGGTGACATGCCGGGTGCGCTGGCGCACCAGCGACATGTCGGAAACCTTGGTGTTGACATCTTCCGCGGTGATGTAGCGGCCGCCCAATGACTCGACGAAATCGCCGAAGGCGAGAAACATCGCGTCCCGTTCGGCGCCGTCGAATCCCTTCGTCTCGGCGACGATCACCGCTTTGCCGCCGCCCAGCGGCAAGTTGGCCGCGGCGGCCTTGTAACTCATGCCGCGCGAGAGGCGCAGGACATCTTCCAGCGCATGCAGCTGCTTGACCGGGGAATTCTGGTAATCAAACATGCGGCACCCGCCCAATGCCGGGCCGCGGTAGGTGTTGTGCACGGCGATCATCGCGGTGGCGCCGGGAACCAGCTCGCGCACGGCGACGGTTTCCCAATGATCAATCGACAGAAAAGTGGTTTCGGATGCCGTCTTGGACATGAAAGCCTCGATCGCGGAAGGTAGCGGACAGTCGGTAAAACGCAAAACCGGCGGGAGCATGCGCCACCCGCCGGTCGGGGGGATTTTACCCCGTACGAGGGGAAATCTGGCCGCAATTTATGACGGTTTGCACGCGGTGTAGAGCAGCGCAACGCCCGGAAAAAAGGCGGTCGCCTTGGCCTCGCTGAGCCCCGCCGCCTCAACAAGTTCCAGAAATTGCTCGGGCGCCAGATAATTCGCCACGCTCTCGGGTAGATACCGGTAGGCGGCGCGATGCCCCGAGACCCAACCGCCGATGCGGGGCAGGATTTGCCGGAAATAAAAATTGAAGAGCGAGCCGGAGATCCCGCGCGGCGGGGCGAATTCGAGGATGGCGAGTCGGCCGCCGGGCTTGAGGATGCGCGCAATCTCTCGCAGGCAGGCACCGGTGTCGCGCACATTGCGGATGCCGAAGGCAACGGTGACCGCCTCGGCGCTCGCCGCGGTTAGAGGCAATCGCATCGCGTCGGCCTGCACCCGCGCGATGCCATGATTCGCTGCTTTTTTTTCCCCCGCCCGCAGCATGGGATGAGAAAAATCCAGCGCAATCACTTGCGCCCCCGCCCGCCGCAGTGCCACGCTCATGTCCAGTGTCCCCGCGCACAAATCCGCCGCCCGTTCGCCCGGCTGCAATCTGAGCGATTTTGCCGCGATTCGCCGCCAGCGTAAATCGACGCCCAAAGACAGCCAATGATTCAGGCGGTCATAGGATGGCGCGATCGCGTCAAACATTTCCCGGATTTGTTCGGGGTTGGCGGAAGAAGGGAGGGGAGGGCTAGACATCGGGAGAAGGGGAATTATGGCGGGATGGGGGAAGGCGCGAAATTCTTGTGAGAGAACATCGTTTGCAACTTGACCGGGGACACGCAAACGCGAACGCATAACGGGAAGATGGACTCGTTTTTGTTTTGGTTTTAATGGTCTCATCGAAGCCGCCCCTCTGGATAGCGGCTTTGGGAACGGGTTAGAGCATCTCGTGACCCAC
>JAYVQF010000300.1:0-4293 GCA_043777195.1 Thermoanaerobaculia bacterium | reverse complement strand
TGCAATTGAGCACACAGCACACGGGGCGGCCTACCACCGCCCCAACTTCCCGGAGAATCCCCATGAGCGAATTAACCCAATATCGAATCCGCCGCAAGACCTTCACCGTGGTCAGGGAAGGCAGCCGCGAACCCGCAATCCGCGTTATCCAAACCGGCCGTGATGCCGCGGCCTACCTGCTGCCATTCTTGCGGGCCGCGGACGCCGGGCGTGAGCACTTCGCCGTGGCGTTCCTCAATGGCCGCAACCGCGCCATCGCCGGAAAAATCCTCTTCAGCGGGCAAACAAACGAAACCGCTGTTTTCCCCAGGGAGATTTGCCGGCAGGCGCTGCTGATGAACGCGAGCGCGGTCATTTGCGCGCACAACCACCCTTCCGGCGATACCTCTCCCTCCCGCGAAGACATCGCCGTGTCGCGCCGTATCCAGGCTGCGCTTTCCACCCTCGACCTCAAGCTCGTGGATAGCATCGTTATTAACGACGCCGGCGACTACCGCTCGATCCCCTTCAACTGCCGAGGCTGACATCTGAGGATCGACCGCAACGGGATCGCCGATCTGCTTTACCAGGACAAAAACATGGAGCCCCAAATGCGGGGCAACACCCTTTCCCGGCTCCACGCCGGTACCCACGGAGAGACCCCAATGACAACCCTTACTGTCAATCGCCTCGCCCTTTTGGGCGCCCTCAAGATCGCCCGCCACTTCAGCGCGGGCAACCACCAACTCCCCATGCTGCAATCCGTCGAGCTGAAGCTCGTCGATGGCAGCCTCGCGCTCCATGCCACCGACTTGGAAACCCACTTCGTGACTTCGATCAAACCCGATGCCCTAGAACAGGCCGAACCTGTCCTGGTGGTCATCAAGACGAAAGCGCTTCTTGAAGCTGTCAAGCGCGCCGGTGGCACCTCCATCTCGCTGACCTTCAATCCTGAAGCCAAGACCCTCACCTTGGCAGATGGCGCCCAGCAGGAATCCGTGATTCCGTTCATTGACGGGGACGGCGAATATCCGATCCTGCCCCACGTCTCCGGCGAGCTGGCTGCCATGATGCCGATTGGGGAGTTTCAGGAGGTTATCCGCCGGGTCGCCATCTCGACTGCCGCCGAAGCCACGCGCTTCGCCATCGACGGCGCGCTCCTTAAGTTCAAAGACGGGGAGCTGAAAGCAACCTCGACGGATGGACATCGTCTGTCCATCGCCACGGCACCTGCTGTGATGACCCGTGAGATAGAGGGCATCATCAGCAATCTGGCGTTGAAGATCCTCGGCATGGAGTCTGAAGCCAGTGATGTACAGGTGTTCGTCCAAGATGGGCATATGAAGTTTGCGCTGGGGTCAAGCTGGATCATCGTCAAGCTGATGGAAAAAACCTTCCCGAACTACGAGGGATGCGTCCCCCGAGATAACAATTTCGTGGCGACTATGTCCACAGACGCCCTCCTCAAAGTTGTCACCCAGGCGGCGGCACTCTGCCCGAAGAAGCTGCAGGCACGATCCCAGTGGCATTTTGTCCCTGGCACCAGCGCCGTGACCTTGCAGGCGGGTTCCAGCAATCCCGAGGGCAAGGGGAGCATGACCGCCAAGGTCGCGGTGGACTACAACGGGGGCGATATTGCCATTGGGCTCAATCCCGCGTACATGAAAGATGTCCTCGGGATCATCAAGGAATCGTCGCTGGAGATCCACCTGCGCGACAGCGAGCGGCAGATTTCCATCAATCCTGTCGGTATGGCGGGACGGTTTAGTTACATCCTAATGCCGACCAGGCTCTGAGCGGCAGGAGCATGCCAGCCAGCTCACAAACCGCGGAGGGCAGGCAGTAGAGCGGCGCCTGATGGCCGCTCTTTTTAGGTGCTGGGGTTCCACATAGCTACTGGCGGAAGTCAGGGTTTTTAGTTCTTTTGCTACAGGTTATTCGCCGATTAGCCTACAAGATTTGTAATCACCTTTAATACAAGCCTTTCTACAAGCACTGATTCTTTCGTTCGTATTCATAAATTCTTTGTAAAATCCATATGAGCTATGGCAAATCATCGAACATGATTGTGCGTACCCGAGTGAACAGGCCTTTTTATGTTGCTTATATGCATTTAAATGGCTAACTGGTACAGCATCACCGATTGTATATAACACCCCCAATTCTCCGCAAGCAACGGGGTTATTGACATTGCATTCGTGCGAGTAATAGTTAAACCGAGTAGCCTCAGTAGAACTAGCATCATGTAATTTGTAATAGTATGAAAATAAAGGAAACAATATCTTGCAGCCACTCTCATTTCTTAGATGGCAAGATTTTTTAAAATAGAATTCGCTCTCAATTAACAGGGGTTCATTAAAACTCTTGCCGCCTGTATTGAACTGCGCAGCATGTATGAGCAGTCTGCCGGCTACAGTACATTCATCAGAACGGCCAGCCTTACAGCGCATCTTCGCTTTGCGTACTCTGTATTCAAAGAGTAGGTCATCCTGATTATTTATCAATATCCGCTCTGCCCAATTCATTTGCCAGTGAAGAAACTCAACGCCGATAATGGTACGCCAGATGGCGTCTATTTCTTCGCTTGCTTGGTTGGGCAATCGCTTGTGGTTATCGAGCATGTTCATCCAGTAATCAACCGATGAATCCGGTTTCGCCGATGGATTTCTTGCAGACGAAGAGGACTCAGAGCCAATGTGTACAAATTGAAGGCTCGGGTCGATCATGCGCCCGACCGCCCAATCAGCCGCAAAAACCGTCTCCGGATATTGCGCCGCCAGCTCCGCAGTCATCGTGACAAGATTGCATGAGTTATGGCGAATGTCAAAGATGGCATTTTCATTGTTGACCGGCTCTGCCAATTTGATGTTCACCGGCCTTGTTGGTGAGGCGGTCTGGCTCGGGTTTTGCGGGCAAATCGCGGTCGCGAGGAACAACAAAAGTCCGGTGCAGGCAAGCTTGAACATCATGTGAGCCAGTATAGCTGGTCTTGGGAGTTTTGCGTGAGCTGGTAAGACTAACATTTTGACTGGCTCAAAAACGGGGACAGGTCAATCTAAGGGCTATTAATGAACTTTATTTCTTGTGTCCTGTATGACCTTGTAACTGCGGCCCGAAGGTTTAATTCTAATTTTAAACTTATGGGTTGGGCAGCACATTGGGTCGTTACCGCCATGGTCTTTTCCTGTTATTAATAATTCGCCATTCGTAGTTCTAATCAATGAATCAATGCTAGGTCTGTCGTCGATATAATGACGTGCTGCGACATTGAACCCACCAGCATGGCCATAATAAATCAAAAAATTAACATCATAATCTGAACCGCCCTCGCCGACATTTTCGAATGTCGCAGCATCAAGATAGCCATCACCATCGAAATCATAACTAATGCAGACTTTAGGCCACATTTGTAAATAATAAAAACCCTCATCTCCGTATGAACCATGTTGGTACTCCCCGTTCGTGAAAGCATAAGTGGATGCTTTCCCCCCCCCGTTATCTGAAATTGTAGAATTCGCTAGCCGCTCGCAAGCATTTATTTGTTGGCGTACCGTAGTATCTGAAGAAGTCACATCCAGGGAGGAAATGGGCACCGCGCCGTTCAAAAGCGCCATCGTCTGCGAAGGCGCCAGGCTGAGCTTTTCCAGGCGGGCGGACTTGATCATGACCGGCGAAGTCGCCTGATCGCCCTGCTTGGGCCCGTTGACAATGGCGTCCACGATTTCCATGCCGCTCACCGCTTCGCCGAACACGGTGTATTTGCCGTCTAGAAACGGCGCGTCGCCATGCATGATAAAAAACTGGCTGGAGGCGGAATTGGGATCGTTCGAACGCGCCATCGAAAGAATGCCGCGGGCGTGATGCACCTTGTTGAATTCCGCAGTTAGTTTGCGCGGGCCGTCTCCCGAACCCCATTCGGCCTTGCGGGCGAGGTCGCGGGTGTTGGGATCGCCACCCTGGATCATGAAACCCGGAATGATGCGGTGAAAGCGCGTGCCGGTGTAGAACCCGGAACTCACGAGCTCCTTGAAATTGCTGACATGATTCGGGGCGACCTGCGGAAAGAAGCGGACAACGATGGTGCCGGATTCGGTTTCCAGCACTGCGACTTCCTCGATCTGTTCGCTAGGCCGGGAAGCAGGTGCGGAAGCTTTTTTCGGGGTGCGCAGGGCCGGCATGGCTTTGCGTTTCGGTTTGTGCGCAGGCACGGGCGATTGCGCGGCGAGCGTCAGGGCAAGTCCGAAGCAGGCGGCGATGGCCAGGACGGCAGAACGGCGAAGGGGGGTTGCGAACATGGGGAATAACTCCTAAAAA
>JAYVQF010000299.1:0-4304 GCA_043777195.1 Thermoanaerobaculia bacterium | reverse complement strand
CCGCCGGTTTCGTGGAGGGGGGTGCGCGCCGCCCCCAAGCCCGCTCCGCTGCGCTCGGCTACGCCTTCGCGCAGCGGAGCGGGCTTGGGGGCGATCATCCCCACGCTTCTACCCAGCACCGCTATACTGCGCCTTCAAGTGTTGCACTTGGTAGTGAAATTCGCGACGGATGAAAAGCAGAACCCTCATGATGCGCCTCGATCTTTTCAGGATGGCGCGAGTCTAGTCTCTCCTTGCTGCAATGGCAATATCTATTTCAACGGCCTGCCTATCCCGAGCTGCGTCTTTACACAAGCCCCCGGTGCGCGGTGGGGCGATTACTCGGACGGACTCCTATCCGCACCCGCACCCGCCACCAGCAGCGGCCTTGCCTGCTCCGCCAGCCGGGTCTTGCGGATTTCCCGTGACCAGTCGGTGTATGCCGCCGGCGCCAGCCGCAGTCGCGGGCGATCGAGATCGCGCTCATAGCGCACCGCGCCGTTTTCGAGCTTGCGATATTCGAGACGGTATTTGATGCCGGGTAGGTCGAGGAGGAGCGGGTCGTCGGTTTCAAAGTGGAAGCCGGGCGGCGGGATCAAGGTGACGCGGATCTGTTCGATCTCCCGTGCCGGCGCCAGCCACAGCGGTAATTTGCGGTCGGGGCGGTCGGCGAGTTCGGCGATGCCCGATTCGCCGGCGGGCTGAGGCAGGCGCAGGCCGCGGCTGGCGGGGCTGGCGCCGCGCAGGGCGCCGCGGTAAACCAGGTGCACCGCATCGCCGCCGCTTTCAATTCCGGTCATCTTCACTTCATTCAGGTCGAGGCCGGGCACGATGGACTGCGCCACCTTTTCGAACACCGGGCCCCGTTTTTCCGCGGGGAGATTGGCCAGTTGGCTGCGCAGCTGCGCGGAGGTGTAGGGGGAAAAAGTCATGACGCCGTCCACCTCTGCCGCGCCGTCTGCGGCGAATCGGCGGGTTTCGTTGAGGACATTGGCGAGGGGAGGAAAATCAGGCAAGGTGTCGAAACGGGCGCGCCCGTCGGGGGCAATCACCACGGCCTTTGCGCCGGCGCTGTCGGCGGGAATCAAATCCGGCGGGCCAAATTCACTGCCCAAGGTGATGAACTGTTCTTTGCCGTGCCAGCGGAGTTTGATGAATTGCGGCGAGCCGAACTGGCCCGGCGCGGGCATTTCGCGGGTGAGTTCATATTCATCCGGGTTGGCGGCCAGCCAGTATTCATGCGGGATGTTCCACAGCTGCAGAACGGCGCGAGCGACCAGCAGGCGGTTGCCCTCGCGGTTGGCCAGCACGAACGAGGGGTCGGCGAGATTTTGTTTCCATTCCCCCTTGATCTCGTGCTGGACAAACGCAAACAGCCGGTCAATTTTTTCGTCATCGGCAATACGATTAGCACCGCCGCTTTTGGCGAGCGAGGCCGCCAGCGCGCGCAGGTCGCTGGAGGCGCGGGTGCGCCAGGAAAATGCGCCGCTCCAGAAGGCGAGGGTGTCGCCGTCCCGGTTGCCGCAATTGACCCCGGCCCACGGAATGTAAGCGCGATCCGGCGGGCTGTTGGGTTCGCGCAGGATGCGCTCGGGATCGTCGGTCATGAAATGCCGGCCGGGCGCGGCGTCGGTGATCTCGGGCAGTGAATTTCCCGTCATCACCTGGCAGCGGGCCATGCCGGGGCCGATAAGGTATTGCTCGGAGCGGCGGGTGCGGGTGGCGGTGGAGTTGAAGAGAAAAATCCGGCGGTTGTCTGCGGCGCCGGCCTTCAGGGTGCCGGTGCCGTCGCCCACCCCGCCCCCTTCGAGATATTCCTGCTCGATGATGTCGCCGACTTCCAGATCGGGCATCAAATATTTGCCGCCTTCCGGTTCGCCCGGTTCCAGCACCCGGCCGTCGGCCTTGATGACTTGCAGCCGCAGCAGGCGGGCGCCACCGGGCAGCTGTACCTGCGCCTCGCGCTCAACCCCCTGCGCGTTGAGGACGCGGGTCATGCTGTGATAAATCGAGCGGCGGGTGAGATCGGGATAGTAATAATCGGCCGTCCAGTCCAACAGAAATTCGGCGGGCTGCTCGGCGCTGGCGGTGGGGCGGGCCGCGGCTTTGCGCCGTTCCACATCACTCAGCCGCCACTTCATGACCGGTTCGGATTCGCCCGCCGCCTCCAGCGCCGCGCGGGCCTCGGTGGCGGTGGCGCTCTCGGCGGCGGCCTCGCGCAGCAGCGCCAGGGCTTCATCTTTGCGGTCCAGTTGCGCCAGATATTGCGCGGCCTGCACCCGCGCGCCGCCCACAAAATGGCCGCCGGCTTCGTTTTTCCACGCCGCCTGCAACCAGGCCAAAGCTTTGGCGGGATGACCGGCGTCAGCTTCCAATCCCGCGAGATAGCCGGCCACCGTATGCAGCGGATCGGGGTGCCCGAAAAATTCACGCAACCGCTGCGCGAAGAGTCCCGCAGGATCGCGCAGCCGGCGGCGGGCAAGCAGGCTGTCATCTTCCGGATTCAGCTTTTCGAGCGCCTCGGCAAGCCGGGATTCGCGGGCAATTTCATTGTGCGCCCGGGCGTATTCATAGAGCCGCGCGGTGGAGGACAGCCGCCCGGCGATGTTTTTCTCCGCGCGCCGCCGCTGCTCGTGCGCTTCCGAAGCGTAACCCCGCCGTTCCAGATAATCGGCGTAGGTCAGGCGCAGGTCGGCGTTATCCGGGGCCAGCGCCAGACCCGCCAGAAATTGTTTGGCGGCTTCCGCCTGATCTTCATTGCGCTCGGCGAGATCGGCGAAGCGGAAATGCACGCGGGCGCTCGGGCGCCCGGAAGCCAGGGCATCGAGAATCGCCCGCTCGCGTTCTTCGGCGATTTTTCCCGGCAGCAGTTCCATCGGGTTGGCGCGGTACAAGGCCGCGAGTCGCCAGCGCAGGGCGCGGGCTTCGCCCCCTGCGGCGGCTTGCGGGCCTGGTGCATTCAGCCGCTGCGAAATGATTTCCATCGCCTGATCTTTGCGCCCCAACGCCTCGGCGCGCAGCGCCTGCGCCAGCGGGCTGACGCGCGCCAATCGGGTCACGGCGGCGCCGGGCGCCAGGATCGCGATGGAAAAATCCGTGTCCGGTTCCTCCACCAGAAATTTCACGGCGAGCACATGCTGCCCCGGTTCAATCCGCGCAAAAGCGTGGGTGCCGTCAAAGCGCGTGAAATTGGCGAGCTCGGCGGCGTTTTTTCCATCCACGAAAACCGTGCTGGTGCCGGCGCGGAGGGCCAGCAACCGCGCCTGCGTATTTGCAAAATTCGCGACCGCCCAGGCGACGCCGCCCTGGCGGAAGGCGGGCTTGTAATAGCTGGCCGGACCGCCGGAAAAATCGAGGGTTCGCCAACCCTCCGTTTTTCCGCACTCCGCAGCGCCTTGCGCGGCGCATGTAGGCAGGGAGGCCGACAGGTAAGCATCGACCGCGAAATCTCCCCTTACCGGGGAAACCGCCCACTGCTGAGGGCCGCCCAGGATCTGCGCGGCGCGCCGCCACCGCTCCCCTTCCGGCAGGAGATCATGGCGGGCGAAGGCGGCCAGCAGCCGGGCTTCGTCGTCGCTCGCGGGATTCGCGCTGACTGCCTCCGCGTAGGCGCGGTAGCGGGCGGAGCCGCCGCTCACACTGCGGTAATGGCGATCAAGCAGTGGAAAAAACGCCGCAACCGCAGGCGCACCCGGCGCTACCTTGAGCTGTTTTTCAGCCAGCGCAACGATGGCATCGGGATCTCCCGCCAGCTCCGCCTGGACCGCCCCGGTGAGAAAATCATTGCCCTGAACCCTTGCCCGGACAGAGCCCGGCGCCGAAATGGGCGCGCGCCGGGCCCGGTGTCCTGACGGCGGCGAGACGGGCGCCGCGGCGGCGGACCGTGCCCACAACAGCGGGGCGAGCAACAGCAGCGGCAGATAATTCATGCGGGTCATCGGGGGTTTCATTATTATTATGCGGGATGATTTCGCGGGATTATTTCGCGAGTTCGATTTCGGCGGCCGCGTCCAGTGCATCGTCGAGGGAGGAGAGGAAAACGCGGTAGGCGGGGTAATCCTGCGGAGAGACCCGCCGCGCGGTGAAAATGATCTCACTGGCGGCGACAATCGCCCCGTTCTCTTGCCGCCATTGCAGCTTCCAGCTGCCGAATGGCGTTTCGCGCGCGGCCCCGGGCGGCAGGGTGATCACCTTCGCGCCGGGGGGAATTTCATAGCGGAATTCCAGGCGGCGGGTGGAACGATAACGCAGGATGAGCGGCAATGTCCGCTTGGCGAGCGGCGCGTAGGCGGGCTGCCAGCGATCGTTGCCCAGGCGCGGCGCCA
>JAYVQF010000298.1:0-4358 GCA_043777195.1 Thermoanaerobaculia bacterium | reverse complement strand
CCTTTCCCCGGGTGATCGGGGTGGTCACCAGCGAACGCGGTGCGGTGTGGCACGATATTCGCAATGTCCTGCGCCGCCGTCTGCGCGGCTACCGCCTGATCCTGGCGCCGGCGGCGGTTCAGGGCGAGCGCGCGCCGAGCGAAATCGTGCGGGCATTGCGCGCGCTCGCGGGCCAGCCGGGCATGGATGTAATTCTTTGCGGCCGCGGGGGCGGTGCGCTTTTGGACTTGATGGCCTTCAATGAGGAGAGCGTGGTGCGTGCGATTGCCGCCTCGCCCATTCCCGTCATCTCGTGTGTCGGCCATGAAACCGACTGGACGCTGGCCGATCTTGCGGCTGATTTGCGCGCGCCCACGCCCAGCGCAGCGGCCGAACTGGCGGCGCGCGGGGCGGCCGAAGTGCTGGAAAAATTGTCGGCGCTCGGACGCGATCTCGGCGCCTGCGGCCGCCTCGCCATCGCCGCGCGCCAGCAGCATCTCGATTTTCTGGCGCAGCGGCGCGCATTCGCCGAGGTGCGCTACCGGCTGGGGCGCGCGGCGCAGTCTCTGGACGGCGCCCGTCGAACGCTCAGCCGTCCGCCGGCCCGGCTGCAAGCCTTTGCCGCGCTGCTTTCGCGGGCCCGCGCGCAATTTTCGCCCGCCGTGCTGCGCGCGGCGCTGCGTGAAAATTCCGTCCGCCTCGAAGCGCTGCCCGGCCGGCAAAGCCGCGCTCTGCGGGGGCTTCTAATGCGCGCGTCCGCAACCGGCGAAACCCTGGCGGCCCGCCTCGACGGGGTTTCCCCGCTGCGTCCGCTTGCGCGCGGTTATTCGCTGGTGCAGAACGAGCAGGGAAAACTCATCCGCCGCGCCGCGGCTACCCATCCCGGCCAGAAACTGGCGCTGCGTTTCGCTGACGGCGCCGTACGCGCGCAAATCATTGGCTCTCCCTTAGCACCCGGGCCGACCGCGACAAAGCCGGCGAAAGATGAAGAGATGGCGGCGCCGTTATTTGCAGGATCGGAAGCCGGCAAGCGCTGAGAGCGCCTGACTCCTATAATTAACCCTGACTTTTATTATTAACGCAACCCCGCCGGAACCCGTGCGGGTTCATTCCCCTTGATGTTGATGCGCCCCCGTTTTTTATTCCTGCCGGCCCTTCTTGTAGTGTCCGCGCGCGTCCAGGCAGCCCCGCCCGCGAATGCACGCTGGCGCGCCGCAGGTGAGCCGATGACGGCGGGCGTGGGGCGGGTTATTGAATGCACGGGCCGTAGCTGTCCGGCAAACCCGCCTGAAACGGGGCCTGCCTGCTGGTGGTACAGCTATGAAGCGTCCGCCGCCGGGAGCGTCGGGCGGCTGGCCTGCCTGTCACCCGGGAATCATTATCTCGATGGATTGCAGGGGTTGAAGTTGACGATCGCGGCGGGTGCGGAACCGCCGGAACTCATCGAACCCTCGCCGCAACCCGATCCTGAGGCGGCGCGATTGCCCCCTGCACCGGCAGTTCCGAATTACCGCTGGATTCGCGTCGTGCTCGGGCTGGCGGGGCTGTCCGCGCTGTGTGTGCTGGGGTCTCGTCCCCGCTGGCCGGCGTGGCGACTGCGGCGCGCTGCCGCGAATTACGCCCGCGCGCCTTCGCCCGAGACCCTCGATATCCTGAGCGTTTGCGTTCGTAAAATGCATCCCCAAGCCCCATCCGAAATTCCCGCGCTGCTGGCCGAACATCTGCAACAACTGGATGCCGCGCGCTTCGGCGGCTTCCCGCTGCCGGAAAAAACGCGCATCTATTTCGCAGGAGAGGCGGGAAGCCGCCTGGCGGCACGCGTGTGATGGGGACGCTGCCTTACCCTGTTTCTTGGGGAGCGCCGGGATGGCTCGCGCTGCTGCCGCTCGCGCTGTTACCTTTTCTTCGCAGACGCCGCGCGCTCCAGTTGCCCGCTCTGCCGGCCTCGACAAATCCCGGATTTTCATGGCTGTGGCTTCCTCCGGTATTTTATGGATTCGGTCTGCTCTCCCTCATCGCGGCGGCAGCCGACCCCCGTCTTCCCGCCCGGAAAAGGCTTCCTCCACCCCAGGGACATTTGATGATTGTCCTCGATACCTCCGCTTCGATGGGGACGAATGATGCGGGAGGCCGCAGCCGGCTCGAGGCGTCGGCTGCGGCGGTCGATGCGCTGCTGCGCGGCCTGCCGCCGCTGCGCACCGGGGTGGTGCGCGCGGCCAGCGAGGCCACGCTCGCCCTGCCGCTGACTCAAGATGGCGAACTGTTGAATGCCAGCCTCGCCGACGCCCGGATCGAAGATACCGAACGGGGCGCCACGGCGCTGGGAGATGCCATCGCGGTCGCGCTGCATCATCTTCCGGAACAGGGGCCGCCTGGCGCGCTGCTGCTGATCAGCGACGGCCGCAACAATTTCGGCCGGCTGGATCTTGCGACTGCGGGAGCGGCGGCTGCGGCGCTGAAAATTCCCGTCTTCGCGATCGGCGCAGGCGAGCCGCCGGCCGGGAATGTCGCGCCCGAAATTGCGGATGACGCCCTGGACGAGGCGGGTTTGACGGACCTTGCAGCGCGTACCGGCGGCCGCTATGTGAGGCTGGCTGCGGCAGCCGATTTGCGCCCTGCGCTGGCTGCGCGCTTTTCCGCACCGGTCGCGCATGACAGCGCTGAGACGGCGCCGGGCACCCGTTCTGCGCGCGGCGTGTTCCTGCTGGCCGGCGCGTATGCAGTGGTGCTTAGCCTGCTATTGGGCTGGGGCCCGCTGCGGGTATATCCCTGATGGATATCATCACGACGGATTCCTCATGACGGTTTTCACCCTGGCTTCCGGCGCCGCGTCCATCCTGACCTCCGGCGTCGCGTCCATCCTGGATTCCGGCGTCGCCTCCATCCTGACCTCCGGCTTCGCCTCCACGCTGACCCCCGGCGTCGCCTTTTACGCCTGGCTGATGCCGCGTTTGCCGCTGCTGAGTGCGGCGGCCCTGGCGCTGCTGCTGCTGCTTGCGCTGGTTCGCTTTTTGCGCTGGAGGCGGCGCTGGCGCGCGCTGCAGTTCACGCCCCGGAATATCTTTCCCCGGGCGATTTTGGCGCTGGCAGGGCTGTGCGCGCTGGCCCTGGCACTGCAGGCGCGCGGCGTCGCGCCGGAACCGCGGCCCCGCCGGATGATACTGGTGATTGACAGCAGCGGGAGCATGTCGGCATCTGATGTCACGCCCTCGCGATTTACCGCGTCGATGGCGGAAGCGGGTGAAATTGCGCTGCGCGCGGGCGAAAATGAAATCGGCCTCGTGGAGATGAATTCCACGCCCCGCCTGGTTCTTGCCCCCACACCCGACCGGGAGGCGCTGCGCCGCGCGCTGGCGGAAATGGCGGGCGAGCCTCCCGCCGGCGGCTCCGATCTCGACAAGGCGCTTGCGCTGGCCGGGGGATTCCTGGTGCCCGACGGCGGCCGCATCGTGATCTTCACCGATGGCGAGCGGGATCGCAGCGCGTCGCCGCGGCTGGCCCGCCTGCTGCATGAAGCCGGCATCCGGCTTGAGATCACCGGCGTGGGAACCCCCGCCGGGGCCGTTCTTCCGGGCAAACCGGAACCGGCCCGGCTGGCGGAATCAGTCTTGCAGGCTCTCGCTCATGATAATCACGGCAGCTACCGCCGCCTGGGTTCACGGGCGCAATTGCCGGCCGCGGTTATTCCGGTATTGCCGATGGATGCGCGCATTCCATTGTTCATCGCGCTGTCCTGCCTATTGCTGGCGGTGGCGGGAGGCGTGCCGTGGTGAACTTTTTTTTGCACCGCAAAAAGTTGAAAAGAAGAACCACGACATCCTCCGCCCTGAGGATTCTTGGCGTCTATGGGCGGAGCTTGGCTCCGCCCCTACGCTGGAACTATTTCGTCATTTTCATTTTTACGGCGACGGTTTTGCTCGCGGCAAATATTTCAGCGCCACGCCCACTCGCCCCCCCATCCACCGCCCACCGGTTCAATCAGGCGCTGGCGCTTTGGCATGCGGGCCGGCCCGATGCCGCCGCCGCCGAATTGCGCCAACTCGCCGATGCGTTGCCTTATGAAACAGCCTTCGCCCTCGGGGTGATCGAGGCCCGGCGCGGCGATGTGGAAGCTGCACGCGCGGCCTTCGCACGGGCGCTGCGGGCCCGGGAGAATGATCCCGCTGCGCTTCATAATCTCGCCTGGTGCAATGGCCGCCTGCATGCAGGCACCCCGGGCACGGGCGAGAATCCGGTGCAGGGTGTGATTACCTTGACGCCGGAACAGGCGCGGCGGCTGCTGGCCACCGCATCGCCCTCGCGGCGCAACCGTCTGGAAAGACCCCAGGAGGCGCGGTGGTGAAACGCCTCGCCTATCTGGGGATATTTCCCGCCTTGCT
>JAYVQF010000297.1:0-4358 GCA_043777195.1 Thermoanaerobaculia bacterium | reverse complement strand
GCGCGGAATCTTCCAGCAGCAGCTCCGTGAAACCGATCACCGGGGCCAGCGCGTTGTTGAGGTCATGGGCGATGCCGCTGGCCATGGTGCCCAGCGCGCGCAGCCGCTCCTGCGCGACCATCTGATCCTGGGTGGCGCGCAGCAGCGTGCAGGCATCGTGCAAATCCCGGTAAAGCTCGGCATTGCGCACGGCTTCCTTTTTCAGGCTCGAAATATCGTGCAGGTTGCAGCGGATCAACGACTCGCCCTGATCATCGTAGGCCTGACTGGAAAATTCGACGAAGCGCGTGTTGCCGCCGCCGAGGTCGAGCTGCAGTTCTTCGCATTGCGCCGTCTTGTGCGCCGCGAGACGGACGATCGAGTCCGGGTCGGTGAAGATGCTGGCAAATGGGGGAATTTCCCACAGCAATTTGCCGATGCAGTCTTCCCGTTCGACGCCCAGCATCGTGAACAGCGAGGGGTTGGCGTCCAGCACCATGCCATGACCGGCGCCGACCACCATGATGCCTTCGAGCGCCGCGTCCAGCAGCCGGCGATAGCGCGCCTCCGATTCCATCAATTCCTGCTCGGCGATGCGGCGGCGGGTGGTGTCGTAACCCGACGCCAGGCCGCCGCCGGATTTGCCCTCCGCGTCAGGCAGCGGCTGAAACGACCAGTCGACATATCGCAGCGAGCCGTCGCGATGGCGCATGGCGAGTTCGGTAGGTGAACCCATCACCGCGCGCATCACCTGGCTGATGCGGTTGTTGAGCGGCGCCCGTTCAGGGTCGGCGGCCACCAATTCGTTGAACAGCCGCCCGTTCAGTTGCGCCGCGTCCCAGCCGAGCAGCCGCGCCGCGCTGTCATTGGCGAACATGATCCGGCCCGCGCTGTCGGTGCGAATCACCGGGTCGGGCGACTGGTCAAGCAACTGGCGCGCGAGGGCATTGGCTTCAGACAGCCGTAAGGCGATGCCCCCCGTTGCCGCTGCCCTGAACAGCAGGGCGCCGCCCCCTTGCGGTTCGGCCGATGAGGCGGGCAGCAGCGTCCCCTCGATGAGTAGCGGCGTGCCGTCGGCTTTGCGCAGCGCCGCGCCGTCCAATGAGGACGGCCGTGACGGATGCAAATCTGCGGTGGAGGACAAGACGGCGCGCGTCCGCATTTCCGGCGGCGGGGTGTATAACGATTGCAGCCGGGTGCCGATCAACCCGGTCGGTTTCCAGCCGAGGAGCTGGGCGGCGAGGTCATTCACTTCAATCAGCCGGCCCTGTGCATCGCTGACCAGCAGCCCGGCCTCCAGCGTCAGCGCGACGACGGACAAGGTTGTTTTTCCGGCCACTACGACGGGACCACTGTGGTTCAACTCGCGCTGAATGACTGCAATGATTTCGCCGGCGGGGTCTGACTGCGCTGGAAT
The DNA here is from genome assembly GCA_043777195.1 of Thermoanaerobaculia bacterium. Lineage (GTDB taxonomy): Bacteria > Acidobacteriota > UBA4820 > JAYVQF01 > JAYVQF01 > JAYVQF01. Next base: position 2,962 of record JAYVQF010000297.1, on the reverse strand, counting down.
CGCGTCGCGAATGCCCGCCAGGAGCGCCTTGCGCGTTACGCCGCCATTAGCCCCGCCGTCGGCGCCGCCATACAACACCACGCGCAATTCGGGATGCATTTCGCGCAGACTCAGCGCCACATCCGCGCCGCTGCGGCCGGCGGGCGAGTTCGCCTCCAGAATCAGAAGCGCGGGCCGGGCCTCCGCCACTTGTGGTCCCGCCGCGTGCGCCGCATCGCCGCAAGATGCGGGAATTCCCAGCTGCCGCAGCGATAGCCGGATCCGTTCGCCCAGCCGCCAGTCAGCCAGCAGCAGCAGCACCGACCCCAGGCCGTTCATTCCGCTGATTCCGCAGCGGCGGAAACGCGCAGCGCCCTCAGGGGAACGCGGCCGAGCGCCTCGCGCAGGGTGCGCAGGGAGAGCGGCTTGCCCAGGATGGAATCCACGCCGACCGGCCGTTCTCCTGCGGCATTCATCATGTCGCCGAAACCGGTCAGCAAAAAAACCGTCTGCCCGGGGTCTTGGGCCTTGAGCAACACGGCCAGCCGGTCGCCGTTGAGCTTGGGCATGCTGCGATCGGTAATGACGAGATCGTAGAAGCCGGGTTTGAAGAGCGCCAGCGCCTCTTCGCCGTCGGCGACCGAGAGCACGATATGGCCGAACGAGCGCAGCGCGGTGCTGACCATCTCGCGCACCATCGGCTCGTCATCCACCACCAGGACGCGCATGCACCGTTGTTCCGCTTGAGGCGGATCGGAAGTTGCACTGTCCGTTGGCGCAGATCCCGCGGCGGGGACAGAGCCAGTGGCCTTTTTTTCTGCGTCGTCCGGCGCGGCGGAGTTTTGCGGAAGCGGCAACGACAGGAGGAAGAGCAGCCCCTGTTCCTCGCTTTTTTCCCAGTCGAGTGAGCCGCCGAAGCGGGCGACCGCGTCGTAGGTTGCGGTCAGAGCCTGTCGAAGCGCATCGCGGTCGGAGGCCTCATCCGCGGTCTGAGCATGCGTGGCCCCGAAGCCGGTGCGCCCCAGTTCAAGATGAATCTGTCCACCGGCCGCCAAGGTGCGGAATGACAACTCGCCGCCCGGATGGGACAGAGTGGAGACGCTGTGCAGGATCAAAGCGAGCAGGGCGTCGAGCAGCACATTGACATCGCCGCGCAGCAGGGGGAGGACGCCCAGGTTCATGCGCAGCCTGATTTCCTGGCCGTCGCCGCGCGCCATGCTCTCCCAGCGCGGCCGCGTCATTTCGACCGCATTGCGGATCAGGGCGTTGAGATCGATGGCGGCCGGCTCCATCCCTTCTCCGGATCGGCTGTGAAACGCGGTAAGCCGCTGCACGGAGGCGGTCGCCTCGCGCGCGCCGCGCCGGATCAGCGAGACATAACGGCGCCAGTGTTTAGGGTCGGCCGGCCCGGTTTCTTCCAGCAGCATTTCGCTGAAACCGAGAACCGGCATGAGCGCGCTGTTGATATCGCGCGCGATGCCGCCCGCCATCAGGCCCAGGGTGTGAATGCGTTCGCGCTTGCCGCTCGCCGCCTGCAAGTCGCGCAGTTCCTGAAAGGCGCGCTGCAACTGCGCGTGGGTCTGGGCGTTGTCGGCGGCGACGCCCAGCTGCACCGCGATGCGTTCGGCGATGTCGATTTCCTCGCCAGAAAAAGCGCGCGTTTTACGACGCGCCAGCACCAGCAGCAACGCCGGCGAGCCGACACCGCCGGCGGGAAGCGCCAATAATGACGCGAACCCCGACGCGGCAAGCAGCAGGTCGGCTGGATCGTTCAGGCTGTCCACTTCCGGCACATGCAACGAACGCGGTTCCTCGAAAAGATTGAGGAGCGCTGGCGCCGAGGTTTTCCAGCCCCGCTCATCCGCCTCGCCCATCACGCCGAAATAGCGGAACGCGGCGAGCAATTCATCGGACGACTCACCCGGAACCAGCACCAGCCCCTCGTCAAAGGGAACGATTTCATGCAGCCGGCGCAACGCGGTTTCATAAACCGTTCTGAGATTGAGCGATCGGCTCATCTGCCGCGCCGTCTCGATCACCGCCTCAAGCTGCAGGCTATGGCGATACCGCAACTCGGTCGCGAGTCTGCCGGAGATGGCGGTGGTCGCCAAGGTGCGTTGGGGTTGTGTCATGGCATGAGGCTCAGGCACTTTGATGGCAAGCGGCGTGCCAATTCGCGACAACCTGCCATTTCGCGTGAAAGCGACGGAATTTGCGTGGGTTGATGGCAAACACTGGAAAATGCTTCTGCTTTGAGGCGTTAGCGGATTGTTCCAATTTGATACAGATATTATAAAGGATGCACCCGACTGTCGCAAAATGAAACACCGCAAATAACCCAACGAACAGAATTCTTTATCAGTTTCGCGAATTACCCAGATAAGCGCTTCCCGGGTCTGAAATTCAAGAGATATTTCCATTCTTCATCTGCGTCATCTGAGGGTCACCTTGACAAAAAATGCGGGAGGCGCTGGATGCAGCAGGCGCATATGCGTGTTATGATTCGCCTGCGTGAGCGCTTCCCTCGTCTCCATACTGAGACAACCCTCCGACGCCAAGACGGCGGCAGTTGGTGTGTCAGAGCCCCATGCGGCGCAGCCGAGTGACGACGCGGCGGGTGATCCCGACGCCATCATTGCTGAAGGCCTGCGTGTTGCGCTGCGGGTCATGCTCTCGCGTTTTCCCGGCCTGCAGGAAGCGGACGCGCAGGATCTCACGCAGGAGCTGGCGGTGGAATACTGGCTGCACCGGGAAACCGTTCAAGCACCCGCAGCCTGGTTCCGCGCCTGCGCGATCCGCAAGGCGCAACGCTTTTTATCGCGACGGCGCTTCAACGACACCCTGGACAGCGCGGCGATGACTCCGGCGCCCGCGGACGCGATTTGCGAATACGCCATCCAGCAGATTTTTTTCACGATGCAGAACCGCTGCCGCCGGCTGCTCGGCCTGGTGGTGATTGCCGGTTGCCGCCCCGAAGAACTCG
>JAYVQF010000296.1:0-4379 GCA_043777195.1 Thermoanaerobaculia bacterium | reverse complement strand
CCCTTGTCCGCCTGGCCACGGGAACGATGACCGGCGATTTCGTTCTGGGCGGCGACAACCGGACCACGCGCGAATTTTATGACCTGCTCCCGCTCGCGCTCGGCCATCCCATTCCCGACCGGGCAATTCCCTACTGGCTCGGCAAAACCATCGGCGCAGCTCAGGTGGCAATCGCCCGGCTCACAGGCAAACCGCCGCAACTCACCCCGGCGGTCGTGGAAATCTACAAACAGAGCTGGGCCCTCAACTCCGCGCCTGCGGTGCGCGATTTGAGTTATGAAATCATGCCGCTGGGGGAAGGCTTGCAGCGAACCGTCGGGTGGTTGCGAGCCGAAGGGAAATTACCGGCGCAGGACGGAGGGTAGCGCGGCGGGTAGAGCGCGCTTTCGCCGCAGCGAGATCCGCACTATACTTTCACCAGGGTGATCACATGAAATCGTTCGTTCGCGTGCTCTTGATCATGGCCGGGATGGTGTTCGTTTTCTGCCTGATCGCGGCCGGCCTCGGCTGGTATTGGTGGTCGCACCACGGCAAGGAATTTTTGGAGCAGGGCAAAACTTCGATCACGGCGGGACAGGCGGCGGGGGCGAACACCGACCAGCAGGGCTGTCTCGATGGCGCGCTGGCGAAGTTGCCCGAAAACACGGGCTTCTCCCAGCAGCTGGGCAACAATCTATTCCTGAGCGGCTGTCTGCCTGCGGCCCAGGCCACTCCCGGCTTCTGCGACGGGATTCCGCCGGATGGCGAGGTGATGCAATCGGTCCACTGGCGGCTGGAAAAATGCAAAGATCGTGCGCAAGCCGAATCCCAGCCCTGCGGCCAGCTCTACGGCGAAGTGCAGAAATTTTGCAACCGGAAAGACCGGAAACATTAAATCGGGCGCTAAACTTCCCCGATGCAGCAATCCGCGGAAATCGTGATTCTGGGCGGCGGCGTGGCGGGGTTGACCGCCGCGCTGGCGATCAGCGACATGGGACGATCGTGCCTGGTGCTCACGAAGGATGCCGCGCCGGAGAGCGGCACCGACTGGGCGCAGGGCGGGGTGGCGGTGGTTTTCACCGACGAAGACCGGGTCGAGTCGCACATTGACGACACCCTCGCGGCGGGCGCCGGGCTGAATCATCTCGCTACGGTGCGGCTGCTGGTCGCGGAAGGGGCCGACGCCATCCGCCGCCTGCTGCATTGGGGTGCGGTGTTTGACCAGGAAGACGGCAAGCTCGCCTTTACCCGCGAAGCCGCGCACTCGCAGCGGCGCATTCTCCATGCGCACGGCGACGCCACCGGCCAGGAAATCATGCGCTGTCTGTTGCAGCAGGCCCGCAGCCGCGCCAACATCAAATTATTGCCGCGCGCCTTCGCCACCCGCGTCGTCATGCGGGACGGCCGCGTGGCCGGCGTGGAAGCCACCCTCGCCGACGGCACCCCGGTGGGCATCGGCGCCGGCGCGGTGATCCTCGCCACCGGCGGCATCGGCCGCCTCTTCCGCGAATCCACCAACCCGCCCCTCTCCACCGGCGATGGCCTCGCCCTCGCGGCCGCCGCCGGCGCGCCGCTCATGAATCTGGAATTCATGCAGTTCCACCCCACCGCACTCTATCTGCCCGGCCGACCGCGCTTCCTCATCACCGAGGCCGCGCGCGGCGAGGGCGGGATTCTGCGAAATAATTCCGGCGAGGCTTTCATGGGGCGCTATCACCCCAACGCCGAACTCGCGCCGCGCGACATCGTATCGCGCGCGCTCGTACAAGAGGTGCGTCGCACCGGCAGCGATCGCATCGTCCTCGATCTCACCCATCTCGACGCCGATTTCGTGCGTCGCCGATTCCCCCGCATCTATCAAACCCTGCTCGGCTTCGGCCTCGACATCACGAAAAATCCCATCCCGGTCTCCCCCGCCGCGCACTATCACATGGGCGGCGTCGCGGTGGACATTGACGGCGCGACCGGGGTCACCGGCCTCTTCGCCGCCGGCGAGGTCTCCTGCAACGGCGTGCAGGGGGCCAATCGTCTCGCCTCCAATTCTTTGCTGGAAGGCATGGTCTTCGGCTGGCGCTGCGGCATTCGCGCCGCCGCCTACGCCGAGGAGAAATCGCCCGCCGTCCCCGCGCCCGCCGCGGCGAGTGCGCTCGCCAAAGCCGCCGAGGAAATCGTCGAGAACTGCCGCCGCCAGGCCGCGGAAACCTTATGGAACGACGCCGGCCTGGTGCGCGACGCCGCCGGTCTCCGTCACGCCCTCGAAAAATTTGCGGCCTTGCAGCAGGATCTTCCCTCGGGAAATCTCCCCCGCCGCGCGGTGGAGACGCGCACCATGCTCACCATCTCCGCCGCCCTCGCGGGCGCGGCGCTCCACCGTGAAGAATCGCGGGGCGGGCACTACCGCAATGATTTCCCCCAGCCAGTGCCGGCGCTTGCAAGGCCGACGCTTTCGACGCCGGGGGAGAATGGGGCGTTTACCCATGAACTTGGGGAGTATTGGAGACGGGCGAAGTGGGGATGATTTCGGGTTGAATCACGCTTTATTCATTCATGTTTGTGACATTGTTTATTTATTTCGACGAACAATTTTAAACAATAAGGCTAAGGCAACTAAGCTGCAGGTAAACACGAGATTAGCCAGTGCTAATTCAGTATCATAATCCACAAATAGAGAATAAAATCCAATAGGTGGGACTATGGGGGAAATGGCTAAATAATCAGGGAATGTCGTGAACGGTACATCAGGATGCCCCCTACCAGGTCTGAAATAGAAAGCTGTTTCAATTGCAGCTGAGAGTATATATATGACTGTAATATATACATATAATGATCTACTTTTTGTATGTAGTTTCATGAAGATCACCGTCATTTCTGGTGTTCCGGCAACGAGCCGGCGAGGGATTGGGTAGTGTCCATAATCTTGCGCACATTTGAAATTCTTCAGTCAGAATCCGTGTTCAGTTGGAATTATAGGACGGTTGCTCTTTTTTCTTGTCAGCCTCCTGGGTATGACGTGCGTTTGACGACGATGATGCCGTGAGCCGTTTGCGAAACCGCGCAGCCCGTGCGGTTTTGCAAGCGGGTCACCGCCGGGTCTTCAACATCCTCGCCGAAGTCGAGGCGGCTGTGCGCCGCTTCGTCGTAAACTACAACCGCCACTTTCGGGGACGGTGACGGTGACGCGGACGGAATGACTTGCAACACGGCGCTCGCGTCGACAATTCACCGAAAATCTTTCTCTATATCTATCATCCCGCACTCCGGCGCCACCTCACCCAAAAACCGTTCAATCAGGGCCGCATGTCCCGGCGCCGGCGCATCAGTCAAATCGAGCCGTAGCAAACCGGGCGATGCGTCGGGTTTGGCGGCAGGAAGATTCAGCCGCTCGCGCAATGATTCCGCCGCCGCGAGACCGGAGGAGACAATCGCGACCTGACCGGAAAAGTAATGATTGAGGGCGGCGTTGAGGAGCGGGTAATGGGTGCAACCGAGGAGCAGGGTGTCAATGCGCTCGCGCTTGAGGGGGGCAAGGTAACGATCGATCACACCCTGCACCACCGGACCCTCCACCCAGCCCTCTTCGACCATCGGTACGAAGAGCGGGCAGGCGCGCACGCTGACGATGGCTTCGGGTGCGCGTGCGCGCAGCGCCCGTTCGTAAGCGCCCGAGCGCAGCGTCGCGGGCGTGCAGATGACGCCGATGCGGGGCGGTGAGCCGGGCGGCGATCCCGGCGGACGTTCGGCGGGAAGCCCGGCGGCCAGGGCGGCACCGGCGCCGGCTTCGACCATGCCGACGACCGGCACAGGAAAGTGCGCCTGCAATTCGTCAATGGCCACCGCCGAGACGGTGTTGCAAGCGACAACGATGGCCTGCAGCGGTTCGCGCGCCAGGTAGTTCGCGATTTCAAACCCGTAGCGACGGATGGCCGCATCGCTCTTGGTGCCGTAAGGCACGCGCGCGGTGTCGCCGACATAGTGGTAATCGGCCTCGGGCAGCAGGCGGCGCAGCGCCTTGAGGACGGTGAGACCGCCGAGGCCGGAGTCGAATACGCCGATGCGAATGGGGCCGGACGCGTGAGCGGTCGGAATCTTCATGATTGGGAAAGAAAAATCAGAACCGATTATTTCGCTGCTCAACCTGGCCGCGACCCTTCCGGCAATAATTCGGGTGTCGGGGCGAAGGGCTCGGATAGATCAAGCGGCCCGAGGGATTCGTTGGGCTGGCCATCGATGAGCAGACGCACACCCTTGACATCCGATCGACCCAGCGCCAGCGTGTTGACCAGCGCCAGCACGGCCCAGCGTTGGCCGGATGAACCCTGCACGCGGCGCGCTTCGCCGGAAATATCGGCGACCCACTGGCCCCCCGTCAGTTCGTAGAGCGCCAGCAGCCGCGTGCCCGG
>JAYVQF010000295.1:0-4387 GCA_043777195.1 Thermoanaerobaculia bacterium | reverse complement strand
CCAATTTTTCCGCCTGGGCCAGCAGCTCGGCCACGCGCGCGCTGGCTTCCGCCGCTTTCATTTTTTCCGGCAGCGCAACGATGAAAAGCGACTGCGCGGCTTTTTCGCGGTCCGGCGCCGATGCGAGGTCAGCGCCGCTGAACTGCAGATATTTCAGTTTCAATTCCCCCTCGGGCATGCCGGAAAAGAAAAAGGGGAACGCCTGCGGCGTCGCCATGCCGCTGCTGTAATCAATCTGCACCGTGAACCGGCTGACATCGCGGTAAGTCAATTTGAGTTCCCGCTTTTCGACGCCCGGCCAGCGGGCGCGCACCACCCGTTCCATTGCCGCATCGCTAACCCCGGCGATGCGGCTGCCGGATTCACCCTCCGTGAGCTGCGCGACCAGTGCGTGCAGCGCATCGGCAGGTATCGCCTCGGCGGGGATGGCGGGCGTCAGCGAAGCGACGATTGCATCCGTCGCGTCCACAGCCGCTTCAGGGGATCCGGGCGCCGGGGCCATTCCGGGCGGCGCGGCGGGAGAAGATGCGGGCGCGGAAGGCGCGGGAGAGGAATGCGCGGGTGAGGAATGCGCCGCAAACGGCACGCCTGCGAGGAGGACGAAAACGGAAAACCAGCGGCGCGGTGATGGATGAGGCATGGGTGAAACTCCGGGGGAAATAATAGCGATGCCGGGCGCGCCCGGTGCGGGAAACACTCGCACCGGCACGGGAATAAATCCGCTCAGCGCGGCACCGGGAGCAGGGCGCCCCCCGAAACACAAATTTCCTGGCCGGTGAGATGGCGGGCCATCTGGTTGGAGGCGAGGAAGAGCGCTGCGGCCACGCAGTCGGCCGGCGCCGCCACCCGGGCCAGAGGAATGCGCGCCGACAGCTCGCGCCGTTTCTTCGCCGTCAGCGTCGTTGCGGCCATCGGCGTCAGCACCCAGCCCGGGGAGATCATATTGACGCGGATGCGCGGCGCCAGTTCCTGCGCCAGCGAGTCCATCAATCCCTTGAGCGCCGCCTTGCTGCCGGCGTAATGACTGTGGCCCGGCTCGCCGCGCTGGCCGGCGGTGGAGCCGATGAGAATGATCCCGCCCCGCCTCTTGCGCAGCGCCGCAGCCCCGGCGCCGATCATTTCGTACGCGGCGAAAGTGTTCAGCGCATACAATTCATGCAGCGTTTCCGGCGTCAATTTTTCGATGCGGCCGTCATTCCATAACCCCGCGCTGTGCACGATCAGATCGAGGCCGCCCAATTTTTTCACCGCGGAACGCGCCAGCACCGCGCCCGAGCCCGCCAAGCGCAGATCCGCCTGCAACGGCTGCACTCCGCCAGGCAGCCCCGCGCGCCGGCGATGGAACTGCCCGGCAACCCGCATGCCCTGGCGCGCGAATTCCGCCGCGATCGCCCGGCCGATGCCTGACGAGGCCCCGGTCACCAGCGCGCGCCGCCCCTTCAGATCTGTGAACTCAGGAAAGTGCATATAAAAAATTCAAAGGTGAGATTGCGGAAACGACGGATTCCCCGGCGGCAGTTGCCCGGAGCGGCATCCTCACTAAGCCACTCAGCGTTCGCCCGGCAGATAATCCGGCCGTTCAACCGGCAATTCGCGCTGCGCCGAGGGATCGCGCCACTCCACCGCCAGGCTGGCAAAACTGCGGCACGCGGGGCAACGGTCGGCCCATTCCGTGTGGCGTTCGTGGCAATGGGCGCAGCGGTAATGGATCTCCAGAGCGCGGGCATCCCGGATGACGCCCCGATAAAGGGAGGCGGCCCCCGCCGAGTCGCCGCGCCGTTCCGCAAGGCGGGCAAGGTAATAACGCACGGTGGGCGAATCCGGCAATTGCGCCGCGAGACGCTGGAACTCCCGCTCGGCCTCCTGGCGCAGTTCCAGGCGGAAAAGCAGTTTGGCGAGATAAAAACGGACCAGCAGGTGATCGGGAAATTCGGCAGCCGCCGCGCGAAAAACCGCGAGCGCCTGTTCGGGGTCGCCGCCGGCGATGAGGAGATCCTCAATGCGCTGAAGAAAAACCGGCTGGCGGGTCGCGGCAAAGCCCTCCTGCCAGAGATCCACCGCTGCTTCCGCGTCCTTCTGCTCCAGCGCCGCGATGTCTCCCGCCAGTACCCGTCCGGGGACGAAATCAGGCTGGTCTTTTCGCAGCTTGAGCAGCCGGGCCGAGGCCTCTTTGTTTTTTCCGGCCTTGCGTTCGGCCCGCGCGAGTTCATAGGGCAACGCACTGGCGAGCAGCGACTCTTCAGCGGACAGCGGCGCCTTGATCGCCAGCAATTTTTCGTGCGTTGCGATCGCTCCCGCCCAGTCTTCCTCTTCCATGCTCAGACGGCGCTGAGCGCGCAGCAGCGATGCGTCCGTCCCGCGCCGCTGCAACGCCGAAGCGATCGCCGCGCGCGCTTCGCTCCGCCGTCCCGCGGCGAGATAATCATCGCTGAGCGCCAGGGCGGCGGCGGGGTATCCTGCACCCGCTCCGGACAGCAGCCCCGCATCCACGAGGCGGCGGTGATGCGCGATGGCCTCCTCGACGCGTCCCAGTCTGCGGCAGGACTCTCCGGCGCGCAACAGCGAACCCGCGTGTCCCGGCTCTAAATCGAGCACCTCGCCGAAAATCCGCAAAGCCTCGCCATGACGGCCTGCCAGATTCGCCTCGAGACCGCGCAGATATTTCGCATCGATGCTTTCGCGAAAGCGATGCTCGCTGGCGGCGCCCAGATCGCGCAGATAGTTGCTGACCCCATTGATGAGCAGCACGCCCAGCGCGGTGGCGAGAATCGCGCCGGTCAAAGCGCCCAGCACCCATCCGAGCGGAGGTTCGGAGCCGAACAGTTTCAGCGTCTGCGTGCTGAGCAGCACGCGGTTTTCGTGCCACGCCTCCGCCGCCAGCACCACCAGGGCGAGGCAGGCGACCAGGACGATCAGATTTCTGAAGCGCATGCGGCGGCCCGGAGTTTTGGATCGGCGAATGTCGCGACGCGCCGGGCCGCTACATCATCGCTTCGGGACGCACCTGATCGTGGGCGTCCTGGCAGCGCAGACATAAGCTTGACCAGGGCACCGCATTGAGACGGCGCGATTCAATTTCGTCGCCGCAGGCGGCGCAGATGCCGTAGACCACGCGGTCGATGCGGCGCAGCGCCTCATCAATCGCTTTGATCTGCCCGCGCTGTTCTTCCGAGAGCGAAAGGAAAAATTCCTTGTTGTAGCTGTTGGTCGCCTGGTCGCCGATGTCCTGGGTGCCGTCTTCGCCCAGTCCCTGCGAGCGGGCGCGGTAATCATTGAAGCTTTCAAGAATCGCCGCCTTGCGGATTTCCAGAAGCGCCCGGTAACGGGCCATTTCTTTGGCCGGCACCGGCCGTGACGGCGGTGGCGGCGGCACCGGCCGCGGCGCGCGGGCCGGGCGGGCGGCGGCATCAACAGCCGGCCGCAGCAACAGCACCGGTCGTTCGGCGGGGGTTGCCGCGGGCGCGGCAACTTTCGGCGGCGCGGCTTTCTTGGCGGACGCTTTCACCGGCGCGACGGCTTTCGCGGGAGAAGTCTTGCCAGGCGCGGATTTTTTCGCCTGGCCGGGTTTCGCCTGCGCCGGTTTTTTGGCTGCGGACGGCTTTTTTGCGGCGCTGGGTTTTTTCTTCGCAGTTTTCGCAGTCACCGGTTTTCTCTTCTCCGGCGCGGCTTTTTTCCTGGCGATGACCGGCTTTTTCCGGGCGGCGGGCTTCGGCTTTTTGGCTGCGGCTTTTTTCGGGGCGGGCTTTTTGCTCATGGGGTCCCTCGGTTAAGGTAAAAAATATATTGGCGAAAAAATACCTGAAAGAAAACCGGCGGGGCGGTGGCTAATTCCTGAAGCCCGGCCCGGGAATCCGGATTATTTATGATACGGCCCGCCCTGCAACAGATCCAGCGCACGGTAAATCTGCTCGAACAAAACCACCCGCGCCAGGTCATGCGCCAGAGTCAGGCGGGAGAGCGACAAGCGCTCATCCGCCCGCTTCCCCAAAAGCGGCCCCGCGCCGTGCGGACCGCAGATGGCGAAGACCGGCCGCCGGGAAGATAAAAAAATCGCGCCAAGCCGCCGGCTCAGCGCGATGCTGTCATATTCCCGTCCTGCAGGGTCAAGGAGCAGCAGATGTTCGCCGGGGCGAACCGCAGCGGCCAGCCGCTGATCCTCCGCTGAAATATACCTGCCGGGCGGTCCATTTGCAACCCCGCGAGGCGCTGCCAGTTCGCGAATTTCCATCTTGGCATAGCGCCCCAGTAGCGTCAGATATTTTTCTTGCGCCAGCTTCGCATAGGGTTCGCGGGTAGCGCCCGGCCAGAGCAGCGCGAGCGGATAGGCCATTCAGCCGTCTCCGTCGTCGCCGTTTGGGGAGTGATTTTCAAGCGCCTCGATGTCCGG
>JAYVQF010000294.1:0-4389 GCA_043777195.1 Thermoanaerobaculia bacterium | reverse complement strand
TTCGTGGACGAGGAGCGGATCGCCATCAACGGCGGCTCGGTTTTTTTATTTGCCGATGGCCGGCTGCACGAAGCGATCGCCCTGGAAGTCGCGCTGCCAGCCGGCATGAGCCATATCAGCACGGGCATGATCGCGGACGCGCCCGGCCGGTTCACGCTGCCCGACTACGACCGGTTGGTGGATTCCCCCCTGCTCATCGGCAATCCCCGCGTGGCGAATTTCGCGGTGGATGGGATTCCGCACGAGGTCGCCCTGTTCGGCCCCGGCCCGGTGGATCTGCCCAAACTCGCCGGGGATTGCGAAAAAATTGTCCTGGCGGCGAAGGGGATTTTTGGCAGCTTACCCTACCAAAAATATGCCTTCCTGATCGAGCTGGCGCCGGGCGGCGGGGGCGGCCTTGAGCATCTGGCTTCGGCCCACATGTTCATTGATAATTTCGGCTTCACCCGGCGGCAGAGCGAATACGACAACTTGTCGCTCATCAGCCATGAATATTTCCACCTGTGGAATGTCAAACGATTGCGGCCGCTCGCGCTGGGCCCGTTTAATTACGAACGGGAGAATTACACTCGCGATCTGTGGCTGGCCGAAGGGGTCACCGACTATTACGCCGACCTGCTGCTGCGCCGCGCCGGACTGGCGACACCCGAGGAACTGCTCAAGGATCTGGGCAAAACCATCAAGCAGTATGAAGATGCGCCGGGCCGGGGGGTGCAGTCGGCGGGCGATTCGTCGTTTGACACCTGGATCAAATATTACCGTCCGGACGAGGACAGCCCCAACACCACCCTCTCCTATTATGTGAAAGGCAAGCTGATTGGTTGGCTGCTGGATGGGGAATTGCGGCGGCGTACGGGCGGCAAAACCTCACTCGATGACCTGATGCGCTCGCTCTTTACCCTGACTCAAGCCCGCGGCCGGGGATATACCGACGCTGAAGTGGTCGCGGCCGTTGAAAAGCTGGCGCCCGGCGATTGGGTCACGACCTTTTTCCGCGATTTCGTGAACGGCACCGCGCCCATTGATTGGGCGCCGCTGTTTGCGGGCTACGGATTGAAACTGAATCCCAAACCGGTCAAGCCGGAAGGCATCACCCATCCGGTTTCTTCGCTCGGGGTGCGGTTGGGCGGCGAGGGCGGCGGGGTGCGGATCCGCACGGTGCTGGCCGGCACCCCGGCCGAAGCGGCCGGGCTCAATCCGGGAGATGAAATTCTGGCCCTGGACGGCTGGCGCGTCGCGGCCGACGGCGATTTGGGTAAACGGCTGGAAGAACGAACCCCGGGCGAACGGGTGGAGTTAACGCTGAGCCGACGCGGCCGGTTGCTGAACAAACCGGCCACCCTCGGACTCCCGCCGCCCGACAGCTACGAAATCGTCCCTGCGGAGACTCCCGATGACGCGGCAAAATCCCGCTATCACGAACTATTCGCGGCCGAATGGACGGGCAAAGCGGCGACCGTCAAGTAAAGCCCATGACCACGCAGTCTTCAGGTTTCCCGGGGGTCCGGGGCGGCGGGGGATGGCGCGGCGCGTGGCGACGAAATCCGGTTTGTCTCGTCCTGATTGCATTGACCGTCCTGATTTTTCTCCTTGACGCGCTCGCCAGCGGCCTCTATCGCCCTGATTTTTCAATCGAGCTCGGCCTTTGGCTGGGCTGCACGCCGGAAGGCGTCCTGAGTGGACGGATCTGGCAATTATTGACTTATCCCTTTCTGCCTGCCGGGTTCCTGACCACCACTTTCTGTGCATATTTTTATTATGTCTTCGGCCGCATGCTGGAAGCACGGTTGGGAAGTTGGCGATTTTTGGGACTCTATCTCTGGGGCAGCACAGGGGCGGCGGCGCTCGCGACCGGCCTCGTTATTTTGATGCGGTTGATTGCCCCGGAATCTCAAGGGCCCAATCTCCCTGCGGCATTCAGTTTGGCACCGCAATTGGCTTTGCTCGTGGTGTTTGCTCTGTTTCAACCCAATCTACAGATCCTGCTGTTTTTCGTTATTCCCGTAAAAATGAAGTTTTTGGCGGCTTTTGCCGTGGCCGCTGCGGGATTCGCGACCCTTACGACTTTGCGGTGGGGCGCGGGGTTTCCTCACTTGGTTGAACTTTGCGCCGCGTTGATCGGTTACCTGTGGTTCAAAGCCATTTACCGGCTGCGCTTGCAATTTTTACAAAAATATCTGGGACATTTGCGATTCAAGCGAAATAAATTCAAAATTATTGAAGGTAATCGGGATGATTCTGTAAAAAATTCAGACCAATATATAAATTAGCTATAAATAAAAGTTAATATTTGCTATTAATTCAACTTATATTGCTGCATTGTTCTATTTTCTTAATTATTATTGTGATTAAATTCGCCGATTATTAACACATAAGTGCTATAGCTTCAGATATTTCCTACCTTGACATCTCGGACTAATTCAGTCATAGTTATGCTCCGTGATGACCCAACTTTTCAAAAACTGTCTGCGCTTGAGCGTCGTGGGTGCCCTGTTGGCCATCGCCTGGCCGGGGACGCCGGTTTCCATGACCCAAGCGGCTGCAAGCAGCCCTGATCGCCTTGAACCCCAGGGGCGGGAAGGCCGACTGCGAGAAGCCCTCAAAACCCTGCTGCACGCCGGGTCGGTTCCTATGACCGAGTCGGCAGACCGCACCGCAGATGCCATCCTCAGAGCGAGCGCGGTCTATGAGATTCCGGTCAGCTACCAGCTGGCCATGATTCATCAGGAATCCCGCTTTGATGTTGGTGCCCACTCGCAAGCCGGTGCCATCGGTTTGGCCCAAGTGCTCCCCGCTACCGCCCGTGCGATGGATGCCATCGGTATCGCCCCGGCAAAAGTGGAAAAACTGGCGGATCCGGAGTCCTCGGTACTCTTCGGCGCCGCCTATCTGGCTCGTCTTAAACGCCAGTATCACACCTGGGATCGCGTCTTTACGGTTTACAACATGGGCGCCGGGAATTACGAAATTCACCAGGCCGGCGGCGAAACGACCAATGGCTATGCTCTTGCGGTACTCCACAGCCAATTGCGCTGGGAGAATTACCTGGCCGGTCGCGGCCCCATGCCCTTGAAAGATCTGAAGGAAGAAACCGCACCCTGAGTCAAGGCTTCGGATTTTTCCGAGCTTCACTCGTGAAAATGAGATAGCGCAGAACCGCTTCATGACCGGGGGCATCGAGGTGGGCTCTGCTTCTCATTACCTCCACGGTTTTTTCCCAGCCCGTCGCATCATGTTTCCCGGGGCCAGGCAGGGTGTGGCAACCGGAACAGCGCTGCACGAAAAGGGCGCGGCCCGTGCGCAGTTGCTCTGCATCGGCCGCCGGATAGCGCGCCGTATAGGCCGCCTCCACGGCAGGGGTGACTTCCGGCAACGCGCCGGCGCAGGCGGCCGCCAAGAGGAATGCCAGCGACGGTAGGATGAGTTTGGCGGGAATCGTCTTTTTCATGAGCGGCGCAGCTTTTGGATGCGATCACCTAAAACCGATGGGAGAGCAGCAGGCGGATGTTGGTCCGCTCCTGTCCATCGAACACATAGCGGCTGTCCGGCGTGGATACCGACCGCTTGAGTGCGGGCAATTGCTGCAAACCAGTCAGCGTCACCCACCAGTTTTTCGCGCTGTAGTGCACCACCGGACCGGCGTAAAGCGCGTGGTATTGCCAGGCCCCGCCCGCCCGTTGGGCGCGGCTGTTCACTTCGAGGCCGGCGGAAAAATGATCGCCAAAGCTGTAGCTGTAGCCAAGCGCATTTTCAATCTTCAACGCCCCTTCCCGGTGACCGGGGCTGAATTCCACCTCATATTCCCCCACCAGGTTGTACGCCAGGAAATGGCGGCCCAGCTTTTTGTCGAGGATGAGCTTGGCCTCCAGCTCGACTTCATCGCTGCCCAAGGACAATTCGCTGTAAAGCGCCAGGCCAACCGCATTCGCCACCGGATCAAGCAGTTTGTATTTCCACTCGGTGGAGATCCCCTTGAATTCAAATTTATGGCTGTTGCCCAGGCTGGTGCCGGTCACCGGATCAAAATTTTCCGCCGTCACCTGCTGCCAGTTGAGGTAAAAAGAAGTCTGCCAGTTGTTGCCCAGGCCCCACTCCAATTCAACCCGGTGATCGTAGCGTGAGTAGAACTGCCCCTCATGGCCGCGGCGCCAGGTGGTCCACAGTTCGACCTCCCGTTCCCCGGCGGGCAGCACGGCCGATTCATAGGTGTAGGCGAAGGCGCGATCATTGGCTTGCAACACCGGCACCACGCCGGCGAAGGCAAGAACAAAGAGCGAAAGGGAACGAAAGTGCATTACGAACGGTCTCCGGTGAGGTGGATTGCCCAAGTCCGCGACTCAGCCCGCGGCGGCTTGTGGTTTTTTCCAAAACAGGCTAATTGCCAGCTAA
>JAYVQF010000293.1:0-4404 GCA_043777195.1 Thermoanaerobaculia bacterium | reverse complement strand
CAGGGGCATCAGGTGGTGCGCTCGTCGCCGCTCCTGCCCGCCAATGACCCGACGCTACTCTTCACCAATGCCGGGATGAACCAGTTCAAGGATCTGTTCCTGGGGAAAGAAAACCGGGCCTATGTGCGGGCGGCTTCATCACAGAAGTGCGTGCGGGCGGGCGGGAAGCACAATGATTTGGAGAATGTGGGCTACACGCCGCGACATCACACTTTTTTTGAAATGCTGGGGAATTTTTCCTTCGGCGATTATTTCAAAAAAGAGGCCATTCTCTTCGCCTGGGACTTGCTGACGCGCGAGTGGGGATTGGACCCGAACCGCCTGCATGCCACGGTTTTCATGGGGGGCGAAGGCTTGCCTGCCGACGACGAGGCTTATCAACTCTGGCACCGTGAGATCGGCATCCCCGCCGAACGCATGTGGAAACTGGGGGCGAAAGACAATTTCTGGGAGATGGGGGAGACCGGCCCTTGCGGCCCATGCAGCGAAATTCATTATAAACGGCCGGGGACGATTGTCTGCGCTGAAGAAACCGCCGGGCGCAAATGTATGGGCCCGGCCTGCGACTGCGACCGCTTCATGGAAATCTGGAACCTGGTCTTCATGCAGTTCTATCGCGGCGACGACCGCAAACTCACGCCGCTGCCCAGGCCCAACATTGACACCGGCATGGGGCTGGAACGCGTGGCGCAAATCCTGCAAGGGGTCAACAGTAATTACGACATCGATCTTTTCCAGAAAATCATTGGGGCTGCAGCTCAACTTGCTGAGACCACCTACGGGAAAACCCCCCAGCACGACACCGCGCTGCGGGTGGTTGCGGATCACCTGCGGGCTGTTACCTTCTTGATCGCGGATGGCATTATCCCGTCGAACGAGGGCAGGGGATATGTGCTGCGCAAGATTATGCGCCGCGCCATTCGCTACGGACGCGTCCTTGGATTGCGCGATGCGTTCGTGTTCAAGCTGGTTCGTGTATTGGTTGAAGAAATGGGCGCGGCTTATCCTGAAATCAGGGAAAACGAAAAGTTCATCGCTGAAACTGTCGAAAGAGAAGAGGTAACTTTTTCGAAGACAGCGGAAATGGGTTATGTTCAATTTTGGTACATGATCAATCGGGTCAAGCCGGAGGAAAACAACAGGGTTATCCCCGGCGTAGAATTGTTCAAGCTATGGGAATCTTTCGGTTTTCCTCTGGATTGGGCAGAAGAATTAGCTCGCGAGCACAAATTCGTCATTGATTATGCTGGGTATAACGCTGCTATGGAGAAGGCTAAGACGCTCGCCCGCGCCTCATGGAAGGGCGAGGAGAAGGCCGGCTCGTTCGCCTTCCTCAAGGCCCCCGGCGCGCCTGACATCAGTTCCTCAGTGTTCTGCGGCTACGAGTCACTCAATCTCGACGCGGCGAGGGTGATTGCCTTGCTAGTGGGGGAGCAAACCGTAAATGAGTTGCGGTATGGGCAAGAAGGCTGGGTGTTTCTTGATCAAAGCCCTTTTTATCCGGAAGGCGGTGGTCAAGCAGGCGATGTCGGTCACTTGTTTGGTGATTGGGGCAGTGCACATGTCGGAGATACAAAGAAGCCTTTGACTGGTTTGATAGCACATAAAGTACAAGTGACGGAAGGCGTGTTGCCTGTTCAGGCTATCGTCATTCCAAGAGTAGATCCAATAATGCGGCGCGGTTCGGTCTCGCACCACGACGCGACGCATTTATTGCATGCGGCATTGCGCAAGATTCTCGGCCTCCATGTCAAGCAGGCGGGCTCGTCGGTGGCGCCGAATCATTTGCGCTTCGACTTCAGTCATTACAGCCAGGTGGACGGAGTGCTGCTCAAGGAAGTCGAGACGCTGGTCAATCAGCAGATCATGGCGAACCTTCCGGTGGAGACCTTCGTCGATGTGCCTATTGAGCAGGCGCTAAAAATGGGGGCGATCGCTTTGTTCGGCGAAAAATATGGCGACAAGGTGCGCGTGGTCAAGATGGGGGATTTTTCCACGGAGTTCTGCGGCGGCACGCATGGCCAGGCAACCGGGCAGATCGGTCTTTTCAAAATCATCAGCGAGCGCGCGGTGGCGGCGGGACTGCGGCGCATCGAGGCGGTGGCGGGGACGGCGGCGCTGACGCGCATCCAAAAAGATTACGACACCCTGCTGGGCGCGGCGGGGCAACTCAACAGCCCGCCCGATGAACTCATGGCGCGGCTGGAACAATTGCGCGAGACGCAAAGAAACCTCGAACGGCAGGTTGCCGAGTTGAAACAAAAACTCGCGACCGGCGGCAGCGGTGCGGCCGGAGACGAAGTGAAACAGGCAGGCGGGGTCAACTACATCACCCGGCTGGTCGAGGATCTCGAATCCGGCGAAGCCCGGCAGGTGGCCGATGAACTGCGCGGCAAAGTAAAGAGCGGCGTCGTCGTCCTCGGCATCCGCAAAGGCGAGAAAGCTTCTTTGCTGGTCGCGCTCACCCATGATGTAGTCGGCAAACTCGATGCCGGAAAAATCGTGCGCGAACTCGCGGCCATCATCGGCGGCGGTGGCGGCGGCAAGAAAGACATCGCAGAGGCGGGTGGAAGATTTCCCGAAAAATTACCCGAGGCGCTTGCGGCGGTCGCCGCAGTATTGGAAAAAATGTCGGAAGCGTAACGGTTATTTCGTTGCGGCCCCTTACCTGATCTCTTTCAAATTCTCGCCCTTGCGGCCTTTCCACTCGCGCAGGAGTTCGTTTTCAATAATGCCGGTGACGCGGGCTTTGTCGAAAGTCTTGAAGATGCCGTTGGGGAGCAGGATCATGCCGCCCATGCCGACCGGCGAGGGGCAGACTTTCGGGTTGACCTCGATAAGGTAATAATCGCGGCTGGGGAGGGGGCCATTCATCTTGACCTGTGCCGTGTAGATTTCCGCAAGCGTTTCGGCGACCGCCTTGGCGTTGGGCTCTGAGACCGGGTGATAGTAGTAATAAAAATTATGGTCGGCGGCCTGGACCAGGTAGCGCTGGGGGTCGTGCAGCGGGATGAGGTGCAATTTGAAGGCGCGGGACGCCTGCCAGACATAATTGCGCATGCCGCGATCCAGGGTCATGCTTTCCAGTGTGCCGGGAAAAATCAGCTCGTAACCCTGGCCGCATTTGCCGGTCACGGTGAGGGGATAGCGCGTGGTGGGCGCAACCGGCAGCGGAATATCGCCGAGTTCGCCGGGGTGGAAGCGGTAGCGGATCGTCACCGCAGCGGGATACTGCGGCGCCATCGGCGCGGCCAGCGTGAAACCGAGAAAATCCGGCGTCTGCGTGACTTTCAACGACCGGGTCCGGTCCTGCTTGGCATCGAGGAACTGCCCCTGGTTGAAATGAAACCAGACTTTGTTGAGCCGTTTTTTGCTGGTGGTCAGCTTGAGGGTGAGATCGGCGCGAAAATCGGTGGGCGTTTTCATTTCGATCGCGAGATTGCCCTCGGCGACCTGGTATTCGAAATTCTTGAAACAGGCTTTCGCGGGCATTTCCACGAGGCCGAAGCGCAGCTTGTCCATGAACCCGCGGGTTTTATTGAGGGCGGAAGGGGCGGCGGCCATTGCAATTCTCCTAGTTGATCGCGATAGGACGCGACAGGGAAATTATAGGCGGTGCGCGTCGTGGCAGCATGAAGGATAATTCCGTGCAATGACGCGTCTGTTGTTTCTGGTGGTCATGCTTTTGGCTGCGGCGACCGGGGTCATGTGGTCGCTGCGCCCGCCATTGCCTGCGGGCGGTCAGCCGGTCAGCGGGCCGCTATCCGCGCAGCCGCTCAATGTTCAGGCCGATGCGCGGCGCGAAGCATTTGCCTTGCGGGCGCGCGACCGCGATCTGGTCATCAAACCGCTCGCACACTATGAGGTGCGCGGCAGGGTCTTGAGCGAGACTCATTATTGGAATGACGACAGCGCGGCGCTGTCGCCGGTTGATCTGTGCATCGCGTGGGGCGGCATCGCGGAGCCGAAGATTTTCCGCCAGCTCTCGGTCAGCCAGAGTTACCGCTGGTGCAGCTGGACCTACCGTGAATCATTTCCCTATGACAATGCCTTTATCAATCACAACATGGCCAATACGCACCTGATTCCCGCGACGACGGCGCTTGCGCGCGCGGCGGGACGGGTGCGGCGCGGCGACTGGATCGAGATCGAAGGGGAATTGGTGGAAATCAACGGCACCCTGAAAGGACGGGATTTTTCCTGGCATTCCTCCCTTTCGCGCGATGATGAAGGGGGCGGCGCCTGCGAAGTGCTTTATCTCACCCGGCTGCAATTCCGCGGCCGCGAGTGGCGCGAGTAAGGGGTCGCAACGAAATAACAGTAGCAGTCTGCCCGCCGATTCATCCCGACTGGCTTCGTTGCTCGTCGCTTACATACCTTCGGGTATGCGCGCTTCTCGCGCCT
>JAYVQF010000292.1:0-4424 GCA_043777195.1 Thermoanaerobaculia bacterium | reverse complement strand
CGGCGACGAAACTGCCCGGGAAAGATTGCACGGCCGTGTTGTAACCGCGCACGGAATCATTGAACCGCATGCGCTCGACCGCGATGCGATTCTCCGTGCCTTCGAGCTGCGCCTGCAATTCCTGGAATGAAGCCTGCGCCTTGAGCTGCGGGTAATTCTCGGAGACCGACAAGAGGCGCGACACCAGCAATCCCAGTTGTCCCTGCGCCTCCTGATATTTCTTGAAGGTCTCGGGATTGTTCAGGACTTCGGGCGTCACCTGCATGGAGCCGATCTTGGCGCGCGCTTCCGCGACTTTTTCAAAGACTTCCCGTTCCTCGGCGGCATAACCTTTCACGGTTTCGACGAGATTGGGCACCAGGTCATTGCGCCGCTGATATTGATTTTCCACCTGGCTCCAGGCCGCCTGGGTTTCCTGATCGAGGCGGACGAAGCGGTTGTGCGCCCCGATCCACCAGACGCCGAATCCTCCGGCGATGACGAGCAGCAGGGCGATGAGGCCGCCCACTACCAGCAAACTTTTGTTCATGGGAAAACTCCTGAGTGAAAAATCGCGGCCAAGCGGCCAGGGATGACGGATTACTGATGCAAGCTGAATTGCGAATGACGGGGAAACTCTAAACGATTCGCCGCGCGCGCCTGCCATACTTTAGCCATGAAACTTCTCGACCGGCTGCTGCATGACAATCCCGGCGCGTCGCGGCAATCCGCCAAGCGCTGGCTGTCGGGACGCCGGGTGAAGGTGGAGGGGGTTGTTGAAACTCGCGCGACACTGGAGGTTGACGCAAAAACCCGCATCAGCCTGTCGCCGCGCGCTGCCGCCGCGCCCCCGGGGGGCTTGAAAAAAATTCTCCGCGTGGTGCACGAAGACCGCGCGCTGCTGGTGGTGGACAAGCCGCCGGGAGCGCTCTCGGTGCCGACCGAGGCGGGCGATGATGACAACACCATGCTGGGGCGCGCCACCAAATATCTCGAGGGAAAAAATCAGCAGGCTTTCTCGGTCCACCGGCTTGACCGCAAGACTTCGGGGCTGCTGATTTTCGCCAAGGACGCGCGCACGCAGGAACGGTTGCAGGCGCAATTCAAGGAGCGCACCGTCATCCGCAAATATCTCGCGCGGGTCGAGGGAAAAGTGAAAGATTCGCAGGGGACGCTGACCCATTGGCTGCAGGAAGATGAACGATTGTTCGTGAATATTGTGGCGCCGCCCAAAGTGATAAAAGCCGACGCCCCGCCGAGCGGGCGGCGCAAACCTGCGCCGGAACCCAAGCCCGGCGACCCCAAGCCGATCCGCGAGGCGATCACTCATTACCGGGTGCTTGAACGGGGCGAAAAATCCACGCTGCTCGCGATTTCCATCAAAACCGGCCGCCGCGCGCAGATCCGCGTGCAACTCGCCAGCATGGGCCATCCCGTTCTGGGCGATCATCAGTACGGGCATGCCGAGGAAAAGGCCGACCGGCTGCTGCTTTTCGCCAGCGGTTTGCAATTCGTGCATCCGTTCACGGGCAAGCCGGTCAAGCTCGAACTGCCGCCGCCGGATGCCTTTCTTGTGGATTCAGAAAAATCGGCGCCGGTGGTGCGCAGCCACCGACCCAAGCGAAATCAGACTCGGCGAACGCCAACACCGCAGCGTAATTCCCTGCGGAAAAGCGCCGGGCGGAGCTAAGTAAACGCGGTTCGTAAAAACCCTCGCACATGCGCTGTATCGGCATCATCGGCGGCTTGAGCCCGGAATCCACGACCCACTATTACCGGCACATCATTGCCTGCCACCGGCGGCTGCGCGGTGATCAGGATTTCCCTCGCATCGTGGTGGCCTCGGTCAGTTTCGGACAATACTTATCCTGGCAGCAGGCGAATCGCTGGGATCTTCTGGCCGAAGGACTGCGCGCGGAGTTTGCAGCCTTGAAAGCCGCAGGCGCAGAGTTCGCGGTCGTGGCTTCTAATACGCCGCACAAAGTCTTGCCGCTGGAAAATTCGCCGCTCCCGCTGCTGGACATTCGCGATGCGGTGGCGGCGGAATGCAAACGGCGCGGCATCACCCGGATCGCGCTGACCGGCACCGCCTACACCATGGCCGATGATTTTTACGCGAGCCGGCTGCGCGCGCAGGGATTGGAAGTTTCATTACCTTCGCTGCGCGAACAGGGTGCCATTCACCGCATTATTTTCGGGGAGCTGGTGCACGGAACCGCCAGCCCGGAAAGTCGTCGGATCTTTGCCGAGATTGCGCAGCGATTGCAGGCCGAGGGCGCCGAAGCCATCTTGCTCGCCTGTACCGAGTTGGCACAATTGACAGATCCTGAAAAACTCGAATTTCCGAGCCTGGATTCCACTGAAATACATGCTGAAGCGGCTTGGAACTACTCATCTGGATCGATGTAACTATTCTATAATAAATATTTTATATTGTGACTTGTAAAAACATATGCGTGCTTATCTGTTACGAATAATAAGCACGCATATAATATCTCAATATCAAGACTTGGGCATCTTCTGCTGTTCTTGTAGGTAACGGACAAAATAGCCGCAGGACTTGTGCAAACCTTGCAGTTGCATCTCAAACTCCGGGAGTTGCGCGGGGCACAACGCGGTGAGCAGCGCGAGCAGCCGGCCGCAGCGCGCCCGGGCTTCAGTGAGGGCGGGAATCAGGCTGCCGGCATCGCCATTCATATAGCCCGTTCCCAGCGCGGCAATCAGTTCGACCCCCTCTTTGCGCAGCACCGGCGGCTGCGCCGGGAGGGCGATGAGCAGTGCTTGGGCCTTTTGAAATAATTCGATGGACGCCAGCGGCCTCGGCGGCTTGGGCGACCACGCGGTCGGCGCTGAAACCGGCTTTTCCGCAGGCTGCGTGCGCCGGGGCGGAGGAATGAATTTTCCGGCGTTGGGATTCGTTGTCATGGGATGATCTCCTTCCAGAGGGGCATGCCGGCATGCCAGGAATAAATCCTGACCCGTCCCGTCGAGCCTTGCAGGCGAAGCGCCAGCGCTTCGCTGCCATTGCCCAAATAGATTGTGCCGTTGCTGAAGCCGGCGGTTGGGGAGAAGGTGAGTGTGTGGCCTGTCAGGGTGATGGGATCGTCGGGTGGGGTATCGCCATTGATTGTGGGCGCGCCGGGGGTGAGACGCGGGGTAAAGGGAATTCCCCAAAAGAGCGGCTGTGCGGAACCCATCGCCGGATCGAGACCCTTCTCGCGATCCAGGGCGGTGAGCCCGTTGGCGTTACCGTCGCGGTAATAGCGGTAGCTCCAGCCGTTGCCGTCTTGGGTGAAGTGAATGCCCACCCGCACGCCGCGCTGCAATGATTCCATGCGTCCGCGATGCACCAGCATTTTTAATTCTTGAGCCGCGAGGGTCTGCTGATTGCGGCATTGCATGCGCGCCAGCGCGGGCAGCGTAGCCGAGACGCTCAGCGCAATCAGGCCCAGCGTCACCACGCATTCGATGAGCGTGAAGCCGCGCGGGCTTTTGTCGCAGTTCTTGCCACAGCTTTTGCCACATATGATGCGGCCGGTTTCATATCGGATCATGAAGTTCTCCTAGATGAGAAGGCGTAACGACGGGGTTTTTGCAATAGCGGCGGGAGCGTGATTGCTCCCGCCGTGCAGTCAGCCGCGCATCCTGATTTTTATTACAGGCTCAGGTTTTCACGCAGATGTTCGAAGGTTTTCTCGCCGATGCCTTTGACATTCATCAGTTCCTCAACCTTCTTGAAGCCGCCGTGCTTGGTGCGGTACTCAACGATGCGCTGGGCGACTTTTTCGCCGACGCGCGGAAGGCGGGTGAGTTCCTGCGCCGAAGCGTTGTTGATGCTGATCTTGCCGGTCACGGGCGCTTTGCGACCGCTGCGCGCGGAAGCTTTGCCGGACTTGGCGGCTTTGGCTTTGGCTTCGCGATGGGCCGGCTGGGTGGCAGAGTCCTGGGCGGCTGCGGGCAGGCAGATGCCGGCGGCAAGCGCGATCAAGGCGAAAGATTGGAGGGTTTTACGTACGACTGAATTCATGAGTAACTCCTTGAATGAGTTGGAAAAGAGGTGAAAGGCCGCGGGTTGCGTTTGGGTCTCCTTTAAAAATCGTGGATTCCGCATCCTTAAATTGCAACGCGCATGCCAGTTGTTTTTAATTTGTTAAACATAATTAAATAGAGTAGTTAAATTAATTAATCGGATATAAATGTACTATTTATTTGACTCAAATTTGTAAATAGTTAATAATATTTTACTTACCTGATCAGCTAGAGCCCCTGTCCAGTAGGCCAATGCAGTGGCTTCCACTCTTGCGCTGGGTTTAATGACCGCGCACACCTTTTTCCTTCGGTGCCATCTCGCCTACAATTCTGTCCATGGAGATTCTGTTCCGCGAATTGCTTCGCCTGCTCGGCGCGCTGATTGATGCGCTGCTGATTCAGAGCTGGCAGCCCCT
>JAYVQF010000291.1:0-4436 GCA_043777195.1 Thermoanaerobaculia bacterium | reverse complement strand
AAACAATAAGGGCGACAGCCGCACTAAAAAACGCAAATACTATTCGCGAGGCAGTAGGCGTCGATTGGTTCATCAGCAGCAAGACAAGATGCACCAAGGAGATGGGGATCAATACGGAGAGCCTGTAAAACCCGCGCTGTTGCATCAACGAGTCCGGAACGATCGGCGTCTCAAGCAGTCCCTTTTCAATAATTTCCCGGTTAAGCAATCTTAATCTGCGCCAATGCCAAATCGCGCAGGACAGGCTGGTCAATCCGAATATCAGAAATATTGCGCGGCGGAGAATATCAAAGAATTGCGGATTCATAATAAACATTTTACTCTAATCCCGTGGCTGTTTTCTCAGCCAGTGGATGTAGGCGACCACTTTGTTGATTTCTTCGTCGGTGAGGACGCCTTCGTAGGCGGGCATGGCGATGACTTGCCGCTCCAGAAAATGGGCGGCGAATCTGTTTTTTTGCATCCGTTCGGTGCCGCCGGAATGAATCCAATCCTGAAGCTCGTCGTCATTTTTGACGAGGTCGGCGAAGACCGGCCCTTCCCAGCCGGGAATATAACCCGCGAGTGAGCGGGGATTGCCCAAGAGGCCGCGGCCCGCGGGGCCGTGACAGCCAAAACAACTTTTGTCGCGCGCGAGCTGGTATCCCGCCAGCGCCTCAGCCTCGGCGGCGGGCGGGGCATCAAGGCCGCCGACCGCGCGCACATAGGCGAGCAAATTATGGTAATCGTCGTCTTCAATTTTTCCGCGGTAAGCCGGCATGGTCAGCAGCGGATGTTCGTTGGGGTCCGGCGGCTCGGCTTTCAACCGTTTCGGGCCTCCATCGAGGATCCATTCATCCAGCTCCGGCGGGGTTTTGACCAGTTCCGTCATCGCGCGCGGACTCCATCCTTCCACGATGCCCCCGCCATCGCCGGGATTGGCGACGCCCCCCTGCCCGCCCGCGCCGTGGCAGGCGAAACAACCCAGTTTGGCGGCCACCCGTGCCCCGCGTGCCGACGCGGTCACGCCGGAATTCACCTTGTAGCGGAACAATCCGAATCCCGCCAGCGCGCCCAGCGCCGCCGCCACGATCACCACGCGAATGAATATCTTCATGGAAGCCTCGTCGCGTCATTATGCGGGGTTTGCAGAACGCAGCCCGGCAAAAAAATCCGGGGTTCACGGTATAAATCCGCCCTTGCAATTTTCTCCGGCACAGCGGATAATACTTTTAATTGCCCCTGCCATCCTCCTCCCTACCATACCCTTCCCTCCCAAAGCCCAACACCATCTCTCTTTAAATTTCAGGCAGGGGCTCCCTTTTTTGTCCGGTGAATCATGATGATGGATTCACCACAATGCATCACCTAACCGGCTAACCGGCCGCCAATAGTTTTATTGCGGCGGCGCTGACGCGCGTTAGTTGCAGCGCCTCCAGGCAGGCCGGGCGTCCGGAAGGCAGCGGATCGCACTCTTTCCAGAAGCGTTGTTTGCACGGAGAGCAGGCGAGGCCCGCATGCAGGACAACGACCCGATCTTGCGCAGGACCCCGCGGCGCGGTTTTATCGGGATGACCGGCGCCGAAGAGCGCCAGCACCTTCACGCCCAGCGCCCCCGCCAGGTGCATCGGTCCGGAATCATTGCCGATGAAAAGATCGGCCGCAGCGATCACCCCCGCCATTTCTTGCAAGCTCGTGGCGCCCGCAAGATTCAATGCGCCGCGAATTTGCGCAGCGATGGCCGCAACCTGAGCCTGTTCCACAGGCGAGCCAATCAGCGCGATTCCCGCCCCCTGCGCCCGTAATGCGTTGGCCACGGCGGCAAAACGATCCGGCGCCCACTGCCGCGGCGCGATGGAAGCGGCGCAGTGCATAACCACGACCGGCTGCGGAATTTTCGCCAGTAATTCCCGTCCCCGCGCGCGCTGGTTCTCACTGAGCGGGAAATAGGGAGGTGGCAGCGGCCCCGTCAATCCCAAAAGCCGCAGCGGCTGAGCGAAATAATCGCTGTGGTGGCGAAAAAAATCAGCGGGGGTTTCCGCAATTTTATGAGTCAGCAGAAACCCTCGCCGATCGGTCGCCCAGCCCGCGCGCACAGGAATGCGCGCCAGCGCGGGTGCCACCGCGGCTTCAAAGCCCTTCGGCAAAATGACCGCCCAGTCGAAAGTCTTCGCCCGTAATTCCCGCGCCAGGCGCCAGCGGCCGGCGATGCCGCGATGTTCCGCCTTCGGATCATAGCTGAGAATTTCGTCGAGATCGCGATGGCCTTCATACAATCCCGCCAGATGGCGCTTACTCAGCAATGCGATATGCGCGGCTGGAAAGGCCTGACGAACCAGCGCAATAGCCGGGGAAATCATCACCACATCCCCCAGCCAATTGGTGGCGCGGATGAGAATGCGGTGGGGCGCAGCGAGCGTCATGGGGGAATGATAGGGCTTAGGGCTTAGAACCTCAGCCCTAAATCACTTCTTCCCCGCCATCCGTCGCGCCGCCAGGCCGCGCAATTTCGAGGTTTCCGGATGGCTCGCCGCCGCGTTCAACTCGCTCTCGGGCAGGCCCTTCATCAGTCGCAATGCCGCTTGCGTGGCCAGGCGCGGATCGCGGATGAGCAGCGCGCGAACGCGGTGCATGAAGGCCCAGCGGTGATGGCGGGCGATGCGCTCGACCAGCGTCACCGGCAGCGAAGCATCCTCCAGCAGATGCACCACATTGCCTTCGCGGAAGCGCGGGTTGTCGAGCAGCGCGGACAAAACTTTTTCATCACGCGTGGCCATCAGCGCGGGGATCATCTCAGGCCAGGCGATGCGCGCGAGGGTGATCTGCTCGCCCAGCGATATTTCCGGAATGCGCTCGATGAGCAGCGTCTGGGCGGTTCGCTGAATGAGCGGCGCCGCTTTGGCGTCGCGGCCAAGATCGTATTGATCGCGCCAGTGCAGCGTGCGCAAAAACTGCACCGCCGGCGCCGCCAGGGTTTTGGGATGGCGGGTGAATTCCAAGCGGAATTCATAATGGGGATGCAGTTTTTTATTGCGAAAGAGCGATTCCATCTCGGGTTTTCCCGTGAGCGGATGACGCAGCAGCGCCAGCGCCGCCTCCGGCGCCAGATCCTCGCGCTTCGTCAGGCGCTGCAGCGCCGCGCCATCCAGCGCAAGCCATTCCGTCTCGCTCACGGGCAGGGCGCTTATAGGCAGAGAGACCGCCGCCTCTTTTCCAGCCGGCGCCTGCGGGGAGGCTGCTGAATCCTTCGCCGACTGAGCCGCGACCAGAGCCCGCAGCGCCTCGGCAGAAAATCGGGTGACCTTGCTCACCGGTTATTTATAGCAGCCCCGCAGAGACAAAAAATCCATTCCGAAACAAAATCACCGATGGCCCGCGCTGGTTATTTCACAGAAGGCGGCGCCATCTCGGCCAACCTGCGCGCGGCCAGCTGTTCGCGCACCATCGCCTTGAACCGATCTGAGGGAAACGCCGGCTCAGGCGGGTTGCGCAGATCCCGGATATTGCGGTAAATCTGCATCGGCGTCACGAAAATTCCGTAGATGCTCCACCAGCCCAGAAAGGTGGAAAAAATAATGCCATTAATTTGCCGTTTCGTTCCACATCGGGCACAACTGATGCGGGCTTCGCTCCGCCACGAAGAGAAGCGAACCGCCGACCATATCCGATGCGCCACATACGCCTCATTCGGCCCCATCCCCCGGCACAGCGGACAGTTGCCATTCCGCATCTCCTCCACCGCCCTTCTCACATCCTCCTCCGTCACCTGCTCCTCCGCGAGCAGCCGCAGCTGCCCCTTCTGCAAACACTTGTCATTGCAAAAGCGCCGCTCCCCCAACTTCTTCCCGCCGAAAATAATTGTTCTGTTGCAAGACGCGCATGAAGCCATGGGTGTTCTCCTGAGAGGCAATGTCCCGCTTTCTGTTGAACTTTAAGAAGCAGATGGCGGCATAGGGTTGCATGTTAAGCGATCTTGGATTCGGATTCAATGAGAGCAGGACGAAGAGTGGCGATGAGAGCCGGAAGATGCCGGTGGCCCTTGATGCGGTAGAAGTGACGGGGTGCTTCCGCTCGGCTGCAGAAAAGATAGTGCAAGATTCAAGACCCCAAAGAAAAGAGGCGGTGCCCATTCAAGGCGCGCGGCGGTCACAGACAGCGGATACATTCCGCCGCAGGTCAACAGAGCGCGGGCGCCAGGGCAGAATGAAGAGCTTCCGCGCCGTCACGCGTGGCTCGCAACATTGAGGAATTAACTAACGCGAATTTCACTACCAAGTGCAACACTTGAAGGCGCAGTATAGCGGTGCTGGGTAGAAGCGTGGGGATGATCGCCCCCAAGCCCGCTCCGCTTGCGCGAAGGCGTAGCCGAGCGCAGCGGAGCGGGCTTGGGGGCGGCGCGCACCCCCCTCCACGAAACCGGCGGGCGACCGAAGCTTCCTTCAGCGGGTCAACTGCAA
>JAYVQF010000290.1:0-4448 GCA_043777195.1 Thermoanaerobaculia bacterium | reverse complement strand
TGGATTCGCTGCGCCGGGAAATCCGCGCCACCCGCCGCCTGCGCCATCCGGCCATCGCCCGCACCTACGACTGGGGCGCCAGCGACGGCCGCACTTTTTTGGTTATGGAATATATCGCCGGTGAAGATCTCGAAACTCGGCTGAAAAAAGGGCCGATGGAATATGTTCCCGCCCTGCGCATCTTCGCACAGCTGCTGGAGGCGCTGATTGAGGCGCACGGGGCCGGCGTCATCCACTGCGACCTCAAGACCGCCAACATCCTCATCACCCCGGACCACCAACCGCGGGTGATGGATTTCGGTCTGGCGGCGATGCACGGGCTGGATGCCCGGCGCGGCTGGGGAACCCCCTCGTTCGCCTCGCCGGAACAGGGATCGGGCGGCGTAGTGGACGCGCGCAGCGATCTCTATTCGCTCGGCGTGGTCTTTCATCACACCCTCACGGGGGAACTGCCCTACCGCGGCGCCAACACCGAACAACTGCTCGAACAGCATCGCAGCGCCCCCCTCCCCGATGTGAGCGCGCTGCGCCCGGAAATTCCGCACGGCATGAGCGATCTGGTGGCCGCGCTGATGGCGAAACAACCCGAGGCCCGGCCGCAGCGCGCCCTCGACGCGCTGGTGCGGCTGCGGTCGCTGGCATGATGAAAAATGCGGGCGGCCCGCTTTCCGTGCGGGCGGCGGGGCTGGTCAAGAATTACCGCACGGACGCTGGGCCGGTGGCGGTGCTGCGGGGATTCTCACTCGATGTCGCGGCGGGGGAAAAGCTGGCGGTGGTCGGCGAATCCGGCGTGGGGAAATCCACGCTGCTGCAGCTGATCGGCGCGCTTGATTCGCCCGACGCTGGAGAAATTTTCATCGGCGGCAAGCCGGTCGCCGCCCTGGATGCGGCCGCGCGCGCGGATCTGCGCCGGCATCAGGTCGGCTTCGTCTTTCAATTCCACCACCTGCTGGCTGAATTCACGGCGCGGGAAAATGTCCTCATGCCCACCTGTATCGCGGGCGTGGAGGACGACAGCGCACGAACCCGGGCGGACGAACTGCTGCGCCGTCTCGGCCTCGCCGCGCGTGCCGGTCATAGGCCCGCGCAGCTTTCGGGGGGCGAACAGCAGCGCTGCGCCATCGCGCGCGCGCTGATTCTGCATCCGGGGCTATTGCTGGCCGACGAGCCCACGGGAAATCTCGATCCGAAAACCGGCGGCGAAGTCTTCGACCTGCTGCTCGAACTCGCTGCCGAGCGCACCTTCACCCTCATCGTCGCCACCCACAATCCCGAACTCGCCGCTCGCTGCGACCGCGTCGTTCACATGACGCGTTGAGAGTCCTAAGGGGCCGCTTTCATCCGGTCTGGCATTGGGCGCAAAAAAAAGTGGTGCGGCCGGCTTGCACGATGCGGCGGATGGGGGCTGTGCACTTGCGGCAGGGTTCGCCGGCGCGGTCGTAAACGGCGAGACGGATGCGGAAATAGCCCTGCGCGCCGTCGGGCGCGGTGAAATCACGCAGCGTGGTGCCGCCGACTTTGATCGCCTCGCGCAAGACGCGCTTGACGGCGTCAGCCAGTTTGTCGGCACGCGCGCGCGACAGTGCCCCCGCACGCCGCCGGGGATTGAGACCGGCGCGATGAACGGCCTCACTGGCGTATATGTTGCCCACCCCGACCACGATCTTCGCGTCCATCAAAAACGGCTTGAGCGGCATCGCCCGGCCACGCGCCAGGGCATGCAGGCGGGCGCCGTTGAATTCGCGCGCCAGCGGCTCGACTCCCAGCGAGCGCAGATGGGTGCTGGCGGCCAGCGCATCAGATTGCCACAGCTCATACAAACCGAAACGGCGTGCGTCATTGAAGATGAGTGCTTCGCCGTTGGTGAATAGCAGACGAAGGTGATCATGCTTGCGCGGCGGCGAGGTGGACGCCGCGCTGCGCAGGGTGCCGGTCATGCCCAGATGGATGAGCAAGGTGTGCATCTCTCCGAACTCCAGCAGCAGGAATTTCGCCCGGCGAGTCACAGCCTTCAATGGCAGCCCGGCCAGCGGCGCGAGGTCGGAGGCACGGCTCCCCTGTCGCATCCGGGCCGCGCTGGCTTCAACTGCCGCTACGATCAGACCGAGACAATGTCTTGCAATGCCCCGGCGGACGGTTTCAACCTCGGGAAGTTCGGGCATGAATGATTAAGGGTGAAGGCGGAAGGATGAAGGATGAGTGTTGTCGGGCCTGTGGTGTCTACGCCAGATATATTGTCCATCATGCTTTTCCACGCGCTAACTTAATTGACAACTGTCACGCCTTGCTCATCCTTCCGCCTTCATCCTTCATCCTTTCTTCTTCATGCTTCCCAATATTCCGCGAATGAAGTGTCGGTTTCCCAGACCCGGATTTTTCTCAGCGATGCGCCGCCGGCCGGAATCGACCGCTTCAGCTCCTCAAAAAAATAGCGGGCGATATATTCGGAGGACGGGTTCCATTTTTCCTTGAAGGGCTCCAGATCATTGAGCAGGGTGTGATCCAGCCGGTCCACAATGACCATGGTGGCGCGCTTGAGCTCCCGGTAATCGATCAGCAGCCCGGCGCCGTCAAGCTCGGGGCCTTCGCAGACCACCTCAACCTTCCAATTGTGCCCGTGCAGATTTTCACAGGAGCCGCGGTAATTCCTGAGGAAATGGGCCGCGGCGAACGATTTTAGGATGGTGACGCTGAACATGAAAAGTGCTCGGTGCGGGAATGGATCGTGGAATTAGGGGTCGTAAAGAAATTAAATGACAAAGATGACTGCCGAGTCGCCCGAATGGCGAGGCGCGAGAAGCGCGCATGCCCGAAGGCATGTAAGTGACGAGCAACGAAGCCAGTCGGGATGAATCGGCGGTCAGACTGTTCATTTAATTTCTTTACGACCCCTTAAGGCGGATACTGCGGCCTGTGCCGCCGCACATAAAAAACCCCGGCGGAAGTTCTGAAAAAACCTCCCGCCGGGGTTGCTGAAAACAGGGCGGAATGATTATTTCGCTTTGAGTGCCCGTTTGAGTGAAGCCATCGTCGCCACATAGCCTTTGTCAGTGCGCATTTTTTTGTAGGTAGCGCGTTTGCTCTTGGGAATCTGGCGGATGAGGCTCATGTATTTGCCCTGGAGCACCCGTTGCGCGCGGGCGGCCGGGCTGAGCTTCATGCGTCCGCGTTTGCGCGGGGCAGCTGCGGCGGCGCTGCCGCGGCGTGCGGCCGACTTGGACGGGGCGTGTCTTGCCGATTCTCCGGCAATCATGCCAACAAGGGTGTCGGCGAGTTCCCGGGTCAGGTCGGCAAGCCGTTTGCGATAGTCAGTTTGGCGGGGCATGGTGGGCTCCAATAAAATGAAATGTATGCGTGAGCTGTAATTATACATTAGCTTCAGAGTTCAGGGACTGGGGTCAGGGAATTCCTAAGACGGCATCTTGAGACGACATGCCACGGCCCTGAGCGCGCCCAATTTCTTCATGAGCTTTCTTCCGGGCCACTCAACACCTCCCGGCTCATCGCGTCTGCGATAATTTCCGCTCAAACACTAATCCCATGTTAACGGAGTGATTGTCATGACCATGCAAACTATCGGCGTCGTCGGTTGTGGACTGATGGGCCGCGGCATCGCGCAGATCTGCGCCCAGGCCGGATACAAAACTTTCGTCCTCGAGACCGACCAGAAGTTCCTCGACAAGGGACTTGGCGAAATTGACAAGCAACTGGGCAAAGCCGTTGAAAAGGGCAAAATGTCCGCCGAAGCGAAGGCTGCGACGATGGGTAATCTGCAGGGCACGCTGAAGGCGGAGGATCTGGCGGATTGCGATCTGGTCATCGAGGCGATCATCGAGAACCGCGATGCCAAGCGGGAGCTGTACAAACGGCTCGACGCGATTGTCAAGAAAGACGCCATTTTCGCCACCAACACCTCCTCGCTCACCGTCGCCGACCTGATGACCGCGACCGGGCGGGTCGATAAATTCATCGGCCTGCATTTTTTCAATCCCGTCCCGGTGATGAAGCTGGTGGAAATCGTCAAGACCATCACCACTTCGGATGAAACGGTCGCCCGCGCGATGGAATTCGCAAGGAAAACCGGCAAGATTTCGGTGTTGGCGCAGGACAAAACCGGCTTCATAGTCAACCGGCTGCTGGTGCCCTATATTCTGGACGCGATTGTCGCGCTGGAGCAGGGCTTCGGCTCAATCAAGGACATTGACGAGGCCATGAAATTGGGTTGCGGCCATCCCATGGGGCCGCTGACCCTGCTGGATTTCGTCGGATTGGACACCACCTTGTATATCGCCGATATCATGTTCGATGAATTCAAGGAAAAACGCTTCGCGCCGCCTTCCCTGCTCAAACGCATGGTGATGGCCGGCTTCAACGGCCGCAAGTCCGGCAAGGGCTTCTACGATTACTCCAACCCCGAAGCGCCGGTTCCGAATGATTTCCTGATCAAA
>JAYVQF010000289.1:0-4448 GCA_043777195.1 Thermoanaerobaculia bacterium | reverse complement strand
TTCGATCGAGCCTGTTACCTATCGGAGACTGGTGGGCGGGTCACTGAGTCCTTCCATACAACAGGTCGTAGTAACTTGAGCTAAGGGGATATGCCTTATGAAGATATTCCCGACATGGCGCTGGAATATTTGTTCTGGCGTAAGCGCATCAAGGGGATGAATGACATCGACGCCGCAAGATCACTGGTTGATGAACGCATGAAAGCCAAGGATTCGATCGAGCGAATGGCGTGGGTTTTTGAAAAGCTTGTCCGCTTCAAGCTAAAATCCTCGCTGGCGAGGCGCGATGGGACCTCTGAGGACTGCTTTTACAACCAGGCTGCATGCACGAGGGAAGAGATAACCTCAATCTCAGACTTGTCGCAAGATGCCGAACTTCTTGCGGCCGTTATCAAACTCCGACAACCACAATCAATTGCTGAGGGCCGAAAAGTGGTCGCAACTCTTTCAAAGCGGGGAAATCTTGAGGCAATCAAGATACAAACCTATCTCGACGCTCGATAAATGCAGGGCAACTCCGGATAAAAGCGGCGAGCACTTGGCGCCTCTCGCTATCCTTGATCCGCCCCGCTCTCACCTCATCTTATTGACCAGAAATTCCGACAGACGGGCCTGCATCTGCGGCCGAACTTGCAAGATATTGACCGCCACTTCAAAGCTGCCGCCGCGCTCGGCACAGCGGATGACTTGCACGCGCGCCGGCACCGGCAGGGGCTCGTCGGGCAGATTGAGGCCGACATCCAAAACCGCGCCCGCCGGAAGGCGCTGCTCGCTGCCGAAGAGCAGGCCGTTGGCCGAGAGGTTGATGGTCTGCAAGGGCCGCTCTTCTTCGCCCAGCACGCGGAAATAACCCAGCACCGACGCATCCACCCGCATGAAGGCGCGCTGTTCGCTGCTGAAGAGGGCCACGCCGTTTTTCTCGCCGGTCTTGATGGTGTAGAGCGCCTGGTCGGCGCGCTTGATGAGGGTGGAGGCGTCGTGGCCGTCGTTGGGATAGGTGGCGACGCCGCCCGACAAGGTGACGCGGGTCTGTTCGCCCTCGGCGGGATGGAATTCGTGCGCCGCCAGCCGTTGCCGCATTCGTTCGGCCATCGCCAGCGCGCCGTGTTTGGGGGTGCCGGGCAGGATGAAGAGGAATTCCTCGCCCCCGAAGCGCACCGCCATGTCGGTGTCGCGCAGCGCCATGCGCACCATGCCGGCGACCTCCACCAGCACCTCGTTGCCGAACAGATGACCCCAGGTGTCGTTGACCTTCTTGAAATTATCCAGATCAAACAGGAACACCGAGAGCGGTTCCTGGTGGCGCTCGGCGCGCTTGAGCTCGCGGGTGAGCGCCTCGCGCCCGAAGCGATAGTTGTAAAGGCCGGTCAACTCATCGGTGACGGCCGATTGCAGGGTGCGCTGAAACGCCCACATCTCGATTATTTTTGGCGATTCAATGCGTTTTTTCTTGCTCAGAAAATAATCCAGGAGCGCCGTCCGCAGATCCACTTTGCGCCCGAGTTTGCGGATCATGACGGACTGGTGGGTGACGATGCTTTTGAAATGGCGGGTGGCTTCCGCGCGGGAGAAACGCAGATGGGAAATGGCATAAAGCAGCGCCGGATAGATCGCGTCGCCGAATTCCCGGTGCAGCGGAATAAGCGCGCTGAGCAGTCGCGCCTCGGACCGGTGGCTGTCAAGCAGTTCCAGAACCCGCGTTTCGATCTGCGCCGGGTCTGCGGGTGCGGTGGTGCTGGCCGGCCGCGGGGGGGCCGGCAGCGCGCGCAGGGGGCGGGGAGGCGCCGCAGTTGCTTTGCGCGCCGGTCTTTTCACACGACGCGTGGGCAGAGCACTCTTGGGGTGCGCGGCGGATTTTCGGCTTGCTTTGCTCCGGGCCGGCGGCCTCTTGGCGGATTTCATGAGCGCTATTTTACGGGCAGCCGGTGCGCCTCAGGCGCGAACCGGCTGCAAAATTTCTCAGCGTCTGAAGGGGCGGATCACCAAGGTAATTTTATGGTCAATGCCACGCGCGTTTCCAGCGGCGGCGCCGGGGTGTAGTAATCGGTGAACCCGTTGGTGATGCCGCGATTTTCGGCGCTATTGCCGGAGAGGTTGAGAATCTTCGCGGTGAATTTCCAATGCGCCGCATCGTAGCCGCCGCTCAGATCCCAGCGCTGCGAGGCGGGAACCCGGAAGCCCAGGGCGTCGCGCTGATTTTGCAGATCGTTGCTCAGCACGCTGGATGAGCGGCTGCGGTAATCCAGGCCGAGATCGAAATGGGGAAGGGGATGCACCTGCACGCCGGCGCTGAACAGCGTGCGGGGCACCAGGGGCACGGTTCGCCCTTCGATCGACACCTGCACCGGCGGATAGGGGCCATAGTCGGTGGTGGAGGCGCCGGCGAGAAACACCGCGCTCTGGCGGGTGAAGGCGCCGCGCAGCGAAACCCATTCATTGGGCGTAAACCAGCCTTCCAGCTCGCCGCCGCGACGACGGGAGTTGCCGACATTTTGATTGACGCCGATGTAATTCGCGGGGTCGGTCAGGACGAATTGCACCTCGCCGTCAAAGCGGGTCTCGAACAGCGTCAGGCCCGCGCCCCAACGCGCGTCCCGCCAGCGGGCGCCGATTTCGCGGGTGCGCGAGCGTTCGGGACTGAGCGCGGGGTTGGAGCCATACAGCGGAAAGGCATACAAATCAAAAACCGAGGGCAGGGTGTAACCCTCCCCCTGCGCGGCGAAGAGATCGAGGCGGCTGACCGGATGCGCCGTCAGGCCCGCGCGGTAGCCGTTACCGGTGAACGAGCGGGAACAGGTGCTGCCAACGGCAGGGCCAACGGCAGGGTTAACCGCCGGATTGCAAGCTTGCAGGGCGTCGTGATAGTCCATGCGGTTGCTGTCGCGGCGCAGGCTGAGGTCGCCCACCAGCCATACGGCCGGTTTCCACGCGGCGCGCAGGCTCAGCCCGCCGTTTTTCCAATGCGCATCCGCGCGGCTGTTTTCATCGCTGCTGGCGCCATACAGAATGACCGGCGCGCCGCTCGCGTTGCGGGTGTAGCCGTTGAGGTTGAGGCTTTCGCGGCGATATTCATAGCCGGCGCTCAGGGTGAGCGACGGCGCGATTTTCCAGGCGAGCTCGCCCGCGCTGCCCAGGGTTTCTTGCCGGTTGATGGAGTAAAAACCGTAGCCATAGGGGCTCGACGCGAAGCGGCCGGTGGATAAAGTGTCGGTGGTGCGGTCATGCAAAAACGCCGTGACGCGGAAATCGAGCGCGCTAAAGACCGGCCCGGCCAGTTCGGCGCCGAAGCGGCGCGAGCGCAACCGGGAATAGTCCGGGGCGTTGTAGGGGTTCTGATACGCGCCATTCGCCTGCATCTCCGCGCGGGTGAGCGCGCCCGGCTCGCCGTAGCGGCTGTCGCTGCTGCCGGCGGTGAGCGCGAACGAGTAAGCGCCAAGCGCATGCGCGGCGCGCAGACCGAGGAGCGATTCATGCCACGCGCCGTTGGCGCGGTAGCCGCGCGCCGCATCGCGATCGGCTTGCAGCGCAATATCCCATCCGGCCACGCGCGTGCCGCCACTCAGCGCCCCGCCCCAGCCGGGATTATTGCCGCTGAAGAGTTCCCCGCGAAGGGTCACATCAAGCATCGGCAGGCCGTTCGATCCGCGCGGGAGGAGATTGATCACCGCCGCATGCGCTCCGGCGCCGAAAGGCGACGCGCCGAAATAAATCTCGATGCCCTCGAGCGCGGCCGGGGAGACGAGGTGGAGATCCGCGCGGTGATCATCCACGGCGTTGAGGGGAATGCCGCCATAGAGCAGCGTCACGCCGCTCTTGTCGCTCTCGCCGCGCAGGCTGAGGGTCATTTCGCGGCCATTGCCGGTCTGATCGTAAAGATCAACGCCGGCATAGCGCTGGAGAATTTCCGCGAGCGTCGCGGCACCCGCCGCTTCGATCTGTGCGCGGGTGATGCGAACCACCCGGGCCGGCTGGTCGGCCAGCGGCTCGGGTTTTACCGTGACGCGGCTGGCCGTGACGGTGACGGTTTCGCCCGGCTGGGCGGCCGGCTGTGCGGAGGGCTCGTCTGCGGGATTGGATGAAGCCGCCGCAGGGGGCGCATCCGCGGGTGTCGCGACTTCTTGCGCCCGCAGGCCGCCGCAGGCGGTCGCGGCGAGAAACAGCATCGCGAACGAACGCGACGAAGGAAAAAGGGGACGGACCATGGGGATTCTCCTGACGGCCCAGATGCCCCAGATGTTCATCCCGCCGTCATTCCGGAAAATTCACGGCAATGACGGCGATGCGAACAACGCGGACCGCCCCCCGACGGGGCGATAACGACGCGGGACGCTCAGGCAGGTCTTCTGGCTTGCGCTTCACTCTTGTTTCCGCCTTCCCGGAATTTTTTCCAGTGGCCTTCAGGAAACTCGTCGGCGCTTACAGCGGCGGGGCCGCGACGGCTTGGGCTG
>JAYVQF010000288.1:0-4453 GCA_043777195.1 Thermoanaerobaculia bacterium | reverse complement strand
TCGACGCCGGTGACCTTGCCATCGAGAAAATGAATGCGCCGCTCCTGGCCCGTGGTCTCGCAAGTGAGCGTGCCGGGCACCTGGTAATCGCAGAGGGTCTGCAAGATTTCCGGCAGCGGATAGTCCGCCAGCGAGCCGGTGAAAAGATGATCGGTCATGCCCGTAAATTACTCCGGGCGGGATGATACCGGGCGCGGGTACGACCCCGAATTCATCGCAATTTTTCCAGACGCCAGACGCCTGACCCCAGACTA
Source organism: Thermoanaerobaculia bacterium (assembly GCA_043777195.1). Classification (GTDB taxonomy): domain Bacteria; phylum Acidobacteriota; class UBA4820; order JAYVQF01; family JAYVQF01; genus JAYVQF01. The sequence continues at coordinate 4,199 of JAYVQF010000288.1, read as the reverse complement.
GAGGCCCGAGGCCCGACGCCCGAGACCCCAATTCACGCCTTCGCCCCGCCCGCCTTGATGAGAAATTCACTCCCGCCAAGTCTCAGCAAATCCCCCGGCCGCAGTTCCGCGCTGAGAATTCGATTCGCGTTGAGGAAGGTGCCGTTGGTGGAGCGCAGGTCTTCGACATAGTAGCGGTCGTCGCGGAAGAGGATGCGCAGGTGCTGTGCCGAGAGGCGTCCGTCGGCGATGATGACATCGCAGGTGCGCGAACGGCCCATCATCAGCCCCTTGGCCTTGTCAATTTCCAGGGTCATGCCCCGTTTGGGGCCGGTTTTTCCCAGCAGCATGCAGGGGCCGGGCGGTTCTCCGGCGCGCTGGGTCATGTCGATCGCCTTGCCGCCCTTTCCCGATTTCCCCTCGGACGGCTTGCGTCCCGCTAGGAGAAAAATTGCGACCAGCGCCGCGAGCGCGAGGCCGACGCCGATGAGCAGCGCCCCGCCCGTGCCGCCCGCGGGCGCAATCGGCCCGGGCGCCGTACCCGGCCGGCCGGCGCTGGCACTCCCCGGAGAAATGGGCGCAGCGGGGGCGCGCGCGATCGCCGCGCTGATCTGCGCAGTCCCTTCAGGCGACAACGCCGCATAATCCCCGCCGGTCATGCCCGCCAGCTGCCGCAGGAGTGCCTGATCGGGATAGCCGGCGCCGAGCACCTGGATGCGCCACTGCGATTTGACGAACTGTTCGACCAGCGCAGGGAGCTGGTTTTGCGTCAGCCCGCCGCGTCCGTCGGTGATCAGAATCACCACGCCGCCGGCGCCCGGGTGGGTCGCCATGCCGTGACCCCACGCCGCCTGCAGCGCATCCGCCAGGGTGCCGCCCTCGCCGCGGCGGCTGAGGGCCGCCAGTTGCGTAGACAGCGCCATGCGATCGGCGCTGAATTCCTGGAGCAGCACCGGCGGTTTGCCCGCTACATAGAGGCCCGGCAGATCCCCCGCCGGCAGCGCCGTGATGAGCTGCGGTAGCAGCGTTTTGCCGCGCTCGAATTCCACTGCGGGCAGGGTGGGCGCGTCATCGAGAATGATCGCTACGGGACGGCCGCCATCGGCATGCGCGCTCCCGCACGGCGCCAGCGCCAAGGCGAGGCCCAGCGCGATGTTGAATATCGCCGTGAACCGGCGGCGACCCGCGAACGATGAAGTCTGCTGCATCACATCCCTGCTTGAAGCCATCCCGGTCGCCGGTTCCGCCGGGTCATCCATTCGGGTCGCCCATCCGGCGGGAAACAGTTATGATTATAAACATGTCCAGATCATTCCGCAGATTTCCGGCCGTGCTGGCGCTGTTTGCGGCGGCGCGCCTCTCTGCGATCGGCGGGCCGCAGGCGCGGGTGGCCTACAGCGATGCGCTCAACGCTGGCGCCGAACGGCTGGCGGCCGGCGACTATGAGGCGGCCGAGCAATTTTTTGATCGCGCGGCTTCGCTCAATCTCTCCAGCCTGCGGCCGCGCATCTTGCGCGCGCAGGCGCTCAACGGCCTCGAAAAATTCGAGGCGGCCGCGAAGCTGCTGGAGCACGCCTCGCGTTACGCCGACCCGGCCCGGCAGCCCGAATTCTTCGTCATCTGGGCCGAGAGCGAGGTGGGGCGCAAGGATGCGGCCCATGCGCTCACCCTGCTCGATCCGGTGCTGAAAATAAATCCCGCCGACGCGAGGGCGCAGCGACTCAAGGGCAAGGCCCTGCTGATGACCGGCGATGAAGCGGGCGGGCTGGCGGCCCTGCAAGAGGCGGTGCGCCTCGCGCCCGGCGATCCGCGCGGGCCGGAACTGCTCGCCCGTTATTACCTCGACCGCGGCCAGCCCGCCAAGGCGCTGGAACTATTGCGCACCCTGCAAACCACGATGGGCAGCGCCGACGCACGCACCAGCGCCGCGCTCGCCGCCGCCGAGGGAGCGCTGGGTGATCCCCACGCCGCCGCCGCCGCGCTGCTTGCGCGCGGCCCCGAGGCGCGCGCGGAAATGACCGCCCTCTACGGCCGCGTGCCCGTGCCGGAGAGTTGCCCTGACACACCCGCCACCGCCGCGGAACTCGCCGCCTGCGGCCGCTTCGGCGCGGCCCGCGGCGTCCTCGCGGTGCAGGACGGACTTTCCCTGGCTGACGAACTTCTGCTCGCGCGGGCCTGTCTGTGGCTTGATGACGCCAAGGGCGCCGCCGCCGCGATGCGCCGCGCGGCGCTCCTCGATCCGGCGCTGGCGGAAGGGCTGGAGCGGCTGGCGGCACGGCTCGCGCCTTCCCCGGGCTTTTCTCCCCCCGCGCCCGCACCCGGAAAATAATCATGCACCGTCCAATCATTTCAAATCTACTCTTCTTGCGGCTTGGGTTGCTGCTTGCGCTCAGCGGATGCTTGCGCGCCGCTGAGCCCGCTGTGCGCATCAGCAGCCCGCAGGAGAAAGAGGAAGTCACCGCGCCATTCATGCTGCACACCGAGCTCGACGGCGTCAGCGCCGCGCAGGTTCTGGAAGCCACGGTCTATTGGGCCGATGACAGCATCGCGCAGCGCTTGTTTGCGCCGCCGTTCGTCTTCCGCCTGCGGCCACCCGCCGCCGCGCGCCCCGGCCATCCGCTCGCGCTGCGTGTGGTTTTCACCCTGCGCGATGGGCGCAAACTCGCGGCCGCCCGCAGTGTGGTTCTCACCCGGAACGACGAGACGCTGGTGCGCCGTATCCTGGTGCCCCTCTCCGCCAGCGCCAATGGCAAACCCCTCACCGACCTGAGCGCCGCCGACTTCACCGTCAGCCAGGACGGCGCTTCGCTGCCCATCCGGGAATTCCTGCAGGACACCCGGCCGGTCAACTTGCTTATTGCCATTGACACCAGCGGCTCGATGGAACTCGGTCACCGTCTTGACAAGGCCAAGGAGGCGGCGCAGCTTTTTTACGCGCAGATGAAAACCGAAGATCGCATCGGTCTTTTCGACTTCAACGACGAGGTTTACCGGCTGGTGCCGCTCGGGCCGCCCTCCTCCGACTTCCCCCGCGCGGTGAATTCCCTCGAGCCGCTCGGCGCCACCTCGCTATGGGAAACCCTCGATCTGGCGCTTCCGGAACTCACGGACGCGGGCGAGCGCAAAGCGGTGGTGCTCATCACCGACGCCGACGAACGGGGCGTGGACTCCACCCGCATCAATGCGGAAAAGGTGGGCGAGGCCTGGCGCCAATCCGACGCCGTCCTCTACGCCGTCTTCACCGCCTCCTCGGGCGGGGGCGCTGGCGCTTTCGTTGGCAAGCTTGCGGAGGGCAGCGGCGGCACCGCGCTGCGCGATGTCGATCCCAAGGAATTGCCCGCCGCCGCGCAAGCGCTGGTGACGCAGCTGCGCACGCAATACCTGCTCTCCTTCACCCCGCGCGGCGAACCGGACGGCAAATATCACACCATCTCGGTGACCTGCCGCCGCGAGGGGGCGGTGCTGCACTACCGGCGGGGATTTTTATACGGGAAGAAGGCGGAGGGGGAAAAGAAGAAAGGGAAATAAGCGGAGGATGGAATTGGATGGCGATGAGTTGTTGCTATTGTAGGGGCGGGTCTAAGACCCGACCGACTGAATTCGTTGAGTGGCTCGACAAATTACAGCAAGCGGCGCGCCAGGCGCACTGACCAATACATAATTTCAGGTGATCTGATGAAATACATGAAAGTCGGCCTCGTCTCGGTGGAACTGGTTCTTGCTGTTGCGACACAGCTGATCTTGGCGCCAAAAATACATACGCAAACGCCAAGCAAGGCGGGTGGCGCATATTCAACACCGATGTCTTTTACCATTGACCCGAAAGAGCTGCCGATTCTTGAGAACGAGGCAAAAATGGGTAACAATGTCGCGGCCTATCGCTTGGCGTACTATTACGGCCTCGGTCTACAGGACGTCGAGGGTCAGTTAAGGTGGCTTTCTGTAGGTGCCAATAATGGCCATCTGCAATCACAGCGCGAACTAGGCTTGATGTATGTAATGGGTGTGGTGCCGGGCGGTAAAATCAAACGAAACACCCAAAGCGGACTCTATTGGTGGAAAAAGGCAGCTGAGGCGGGGCAGATCGATTCGATGGTCGCTTTGGCGGATTATTATGAAGATAAGGCATATCCCCTTGACTCAAGTTGCCACTATCGGTAGTATTTTGGCGTGCTTGATGGCGAATATCCGCGCACTCTGTCAGAGTTTGACCGCTGGTT
>JAYVQF010000287.1:0-17692 GCA_043777195.1 Thermoanaerobaculia bacterium | reverse complement strand
AATCTTCCGCCAGCTTGCGCGATTCGACCGCTTCGTGCTCCAATTTCGCCGCCAAGAGCGCCGCCGCCTTGAAATAAAAACGGCGCGCATCGAGGAGTTCGTTTTCCAGCTTGCGGTACTGCTCGGCGCGCTGGGCCTGGCGACGCAGGTGCGAGAGCTGCGCCTCGAGTTCCTTGATGATGTCCACCAGCCGGGTGAGATTTTCCGCGGTGGAGGCCAGCTTCAATTCCGCCGACCGTTTCTTGACGCGGAATTTGGCGATGCCGGCGGCTTCTTCCAAAAGTTCGCGCCGTTCTTCCGGCTTGGCCTTCAGGACTTCGTCAATTTTTCCCTGCTCGATGACCGCGTAGGTGCGGGCGCCGATCGCCAGATCGTGCAGGAATTCGCTCACATCCTTGAGGCGGACTTTCTGGCCGTTGATCAGATATTCCGATTCCCCGGTGCGGTAAAGCCGGCGCGCCACCTGGTTTTCCCGCTCGCGTCCGTCGTCGTCGCGCATGATGAAATCCAGCGCGATCTCGGCCATCCCCAGCGGCTTGCGCGTCGCCGTGCCGTTGAAGATGACATCTTCCATTTTGCCGCCGCGCAGCGATTTCGCCGACTGCTCGCCCAGCACCCAGTTGATGGCGTCGGAGATGTTGGATTTGCCGCAGCCATTCGGGCCCACGACTGCCGACACCGGCGCGTCGAAATTCAGCTCGGTGCGGTCATAAAAAGATTTGAAGCCCTGGAGAGTCAGGCGTTTGATTCTGGCGTGCATGATGGGGCGCGGATTTTACCAGCCACAGTACGATGTTTTCGCTTCCACCTTCGTGGCTTGGGGGTGAATAATCTCGATCAATTTCTACCCAGAAGCACATAGGCTCCCGCCGCCAGAGTCACGCGGAGGAAACTGGAGAGCAGCAGATAGATGAGCAGCAACAGGCACGCGAGCACCCAGGTGACAGTCCCATGGATGTGCAGCCGAAAATCCAGTCCGAACCACACGGCGAAGAGTAGCAGCCGCGCGATTCCGCCCCAGGCGCTCAGGCCCAGCGCACTGATCGGATGCCCCAAGGTGCCGCGTACGCCGGTGAGAAGCGCATTCAGCGGGCGAAAGCCACCGAGGTTCATGATGTGGGCGCGTCCGAGATCCAGCGCGCGGGCGGAGAGCGACAAGGCGATCCACAAGCAAAGCGCCGCGCCGGCGTTGGCCAGCTGCGCCATCTTCGGCACATCCGCGTTTTTTCCAAGTTTGCCCAGCGTGAACGCGACCGGCAGGGCGACGGCGATCAGGCCGACCGTGTACAGGTCATTGAGGAGGGCGTGCACGAGGAACTGCCAGAAATACCGCGCGCAGTAGCCGAAGAAAGAGTCATTCAGCCCCGTCCCTCCGGAGGGATGCAGACGGGCGAACAGGCCGCCGGCCAGGAATAACCGCACTGCGAAAAAAATCAGGATCGCACTGGCGATGAGGGCGATAGCGAGGGTTGAGAATTTCGCCGCAGCCAGCGCCGCAAACAGGGGCGACAAATCGCCCCGGCTGAGAAATTCCGCGCCCCCGGCCTGCCCCGACCAGACCCCGCGCAGCACCAGAAAAAAAGGACCGACGAAGAGCAGCGTGGCGCCGGCCGTACTGGCGGCCAGCGCCAGGGTGAGGCCGGGCCGTTGCGCCGCGCGCGGCAGGCCCTGAAAAAATGCGCGAGTGCCGCTCATAGCGCACCGCCGAGGAGATCAAGCACAAACATCAGCAGTGAACCGCCCCGGGTGGCCGCCTTGGCTGCCGGCAGCGACTCGCCCGACTTCGCCTTGCGGTTGTTGAGACTGTCAATATCGGCGCTCAGCTTGCCATCGGGGTCAAGCCGCGCTTCGCGGATCTTGCAGTGCTTCACCTCTTTTTTGCCGCATTGCCGCGTCCATTGCAGTTTTATCCAATTGCCGCTCGCGCCGTCCCAGACGCCCTTTTCCACGCTGCCGTCCTCGAACATCACCACGAATTCAACCGGAAGAACTGCGGTGCCTTTGCGAGCGATGATCAGTTCGCTCACCCAGTCCCGTTTTTCTTCCGGGAGGGATTTATCCCGGGCCGGTTTTTTCTTTTTCTTGTCTTTGGGCGTGTCTTCTTCCAGCGTGCCGTCATCATAAAAACGCCGACCGCTTTTTTCCGCGTACCAGCCGGTTTTGCGCTCCTGGCGCTCGCTGGTCATCGACTTGATATAGTAATCGGCGGTCTGCACGCTGCGCAGCCAGGTGTCGAAATAGGGCTTGAGGTCGCGCCCCGCCCCCTCGCTCATCGCCGCGATGAAATCATCCGAATGGGGATGTTTGAACGCCCAGAGTTTGTAATAATTTTTCATGCCGGCGTCGTAGGCGGCGTCGCCAAGGAGGTGGCGCAGCTGGGCCATGAAAACTGCGGTCTTGGCATAGACATTGTTGCCATAGGAGCCGTTGGTGGCGAAGCCCCAGGAGGTGCGCAGGGTCGGATCAAGATCGGGCATTCCGCGGTAGCTCATGGTGTCGGTGTCAAGATCATTCAGATGAACGCCGTAGGCGTTGAGCATGCCGCCGTAGGTCTCATCAATCATCCGCGCCTCCTGCGCCTGGTTAAGCCCCTCATCCAGCCACGGCTCTTCAAATTCGTTGCTGGCCAGCATGCCGTAGAACCACTGATGGCCGATTTCGTGCTCGGTGACCACTTCGGCAAAGCGCAGCCCCTCGATGAACGGAAGCGGCGAGGCGTCGGTGGTGATGAAGGTGGGATATTCCATGCCGCCGGTGCCCTCGGCCCCGCGAGCGGGATCCACAATCGAGAGCACCGGATAGGGGTAAGGCCCGACATGCGCTTCCAGCCAGGCCAGGGTTTTTTTCGCGGCCTCCAGGTGGTGCCGGGCGTCGAGGCTCTGGTACTCATGGTAATAAACGCTCAGGGCCACCGTGCTTGCAGAGCCGGGCCGCGCATAGGTGCCGGTCAGCAGCTTGAACGAAGGGTCGGCGGCAAAGGCGAAATCATGGACATCCTCGGCGTGAAATCGCCAGACCCCGTCGTGCGCGTTGTCCACCGTTTCGCCCACCGCCGCGATGACCTGCGTGCGCGGTGCGCGAATTTCCACATCATACACGCCGAAATCGGAATAGAACTCGCTGTTGGCGTGATAGGCGTGGCAATTCCAGCCGGTTTCCTCCAGCACGCCCAGCTTGGGGAACCACTGGCTGACCACGGTGTAGCCGCCGTGAAAACCGGATCGGGCGAAGGCGTGCGGGAGTTTGGTCTTGAAGTTGATCGCGATCTCCAGCGTCTCGCCCGGCGCGGCCGGCTTGGGCAGCGACACGATCATCACCGTGTCATCGAGTTTTTCGCCGTCAGCCGTCACCGTGCCCGCGCCCGATTTCATCAGCGCGGTCAGATTCTGCGGCAATTCCCCGGCAGCCGGCCAGGTCACGATCAGACTGGAAACTTCTTCATAACCCCAATCCTTGCTGCCGCCGTCGGTGGCATGGTGGTCGCCGCGCAATTTCCCGCCCGACTCGCGCATGAAGACGCTCTCGGGCGTCGCGAAGGCATTTTGATAGAGATGAAAGCGCAATTCGTTGGTGGGCTGCGTGGTGCCGTTCTTCCAGCGGATGGTGACGCGGCCGCTCACGACATGGGCAGGCGGATCAAAGACCACGCTCAGATCATAGTTCGCGAGCCGGGAGGAATAAGGCACCGGAAACATGGTGGCGCGCGAACCAGCGGCCAGTGGCAGCGCGGCGGGCAGCGCGGCGATTAATGCGAGGAGAAACAAAAAACGGAGGGTCAAAGTCTGGCGCATGCAAGCTCTCCGATAAATGATGCAGGGCGAATTTTAGGGCTTGTCTTAAAACAATGCCGCGCCGAGGCAGCGATCTCTGCCGGAATTAACTCAGGGGATTACGCGATAAGCCGCGCAAAGTTTTTCCGGGTGGCCGCGGCCAATGTTTCCATGCTGACCCCTCGCAGGCGGGCGAGGTGCTCCAGGACAATCACCGCATGGCAGGGCTCATTGCGCTTGCCCCGGTGCGGCACGGGCGCGAGGAAGGGCGCGTCGGTTTCATAGAGCAGGCGATCCTCCGGGACGATCAGCGCCGCCGCCCGGACCGTGTCCGCCTTGTTGAAAGTCAGGATGCCGGAAAACGAAATCATGAAACCCAGCGCCAGCAGCGCCTCGGCCGTCTGCGGCGTGTCGGTGAAACAATGGATGACGCCGGGCGGGTCTTGCGGCAGGGCCTTTACATGTTCGCGCAAAATCGAGATCGTGTCTTCCGCCGCCCCGCGGGTGTGAATGGAAATCCGTTTGCCGCGCGCGCCCGCTTCCCGCAATTGCGCGATGAAAACCTCGCGCTGAATCTCGCGCGGCGAATGTTCGTAAAAATAATCCAGGCCGATCTCCCCGACCAGCTTGCATTCCGGGCGCGGCCACACCTTCCGCAACTTCGCCTCCGCCGCCGGCCAGTGCACCGCCTCATGCGGGTGCAGCCCGAGCGCGCAGGGCAAGTCATGCTTCGCCGCAAAATCAGCGACCGCGGAAAAATCATCACTCGTCGCGCTGACCACCAGCAATTCCCCGATCCCCGCCGTCCGCGCCCGCGCCAGAACTTCCGGCGCATCCGCCGCGAAATCCTTCATCGCGAGATGGCAATGGGAATCCAGATAAGGCGCCGCGTCCATGCGCGCGAATTTTAACGGACGCGTCCGGGCATTCTTCGGGGCAAGCCCCCCAACCGCGCTAGAATTATCCCGTCATGGCCATCGAAGAGGATCTGCAATTCGTCGAGGACGCGGTCAAGCGGCTGCGCCGCGAATACGACCTTTTTTTCAGCGGCGCGTCCAAGCTGCCGCCTTTCAAACTGCGCATGGAGGCGGACCGCAAGGCGCTGGAGATCTCGCGCGTGAAGCTGGATAAATTGGCGCTGCGCTTCAAGGTGCAGGCGGTAATGACCAAATACAGCAGCTGCATCGCCCTGTGGGACAAGCAGATGAAGCTGCGCGAAAGCGGCATCCGCGATCCCCGTCTTGCGGCGGCAGTCTCCGCCGGGCGCAAAGTGATTCACGAATTGGAAGTCGGGCGTCTTACACCACCGCCGCCTCCGCCGTCGGATGTGCAGGCGACCCCGGTTGCCGCCCGCCCGATCGCCCCAGCTTCAGCTCCCGGTAAACCGGCAGGCGCTGCGGCGAATGATTCGGCGGATGTGCTGGTGGCCCGGCTGCGCATCACCACGCCGGAAATGTCTGCCGTGAAAGCGGCTTCCCCCGCAGCGGCATCGCCCCACCCCGCCCCGCTAGCCCCCAAACTCGTGCCCGCCGACGCCTCGCTGCGCTCGCTGTTTGACGAATACAATCAGTTGCGCGTCAAGGCGGGCGAAAAAACAACCTCCGATCTCGAAAAGTTTGCCGCGATGATCGAGAAGAAAAAAGCCGAATTGGCGCAGAAAGGGTCGAAAAATGTCGCGTTCGGGGTTGCCCTCAAGGATGGCCGCGTCATCCTCAAAGCGAAAACCGGCAGTGGCTGACGCCGGGGCTGTAAACGGCTGGCGCCCAGCCGGTGTGATTATCCATTGAAGGTGTTCCATGAATTTTTTTCCTCCCAGTTCCCGATTGCCCACTCTCGCGCCCGCCCTCGCATTGGCTCTGGCGCTGACCGCCGCCGTGCCGCTTTCGGCATCGAGTTGGTTCCATCGCAAACCGAAGCCGGCGTCCGCGCCAGGTTCTCCGGCGAACTCTGCTGCGGCCTCCCCTACGGGCTCCCCTACGGGCACCCCTACGGGCACCCCTACGCCTTCCGCCGCAATCTCCGCCCCAGCAGGAGTCTCACCGGCGGCCGCTCCACCGAAAGTCGTCGTCCCCGATCCCACCGCCGCGCAATTAACCCTGGAGGCGCAGGCGGCCTATCAGCGGGGTGAACTGGACCGCGCGGGAAAGCTGTTTGCGAAGGCCAGCGCCCTCGATGGCGAGAACCCCGCCCCTGCTTACAACGCCGGCATTTTTTTCTTCCAGGCGGGTGATCCCGCCAAGGCCGCAAAGTATTTTCACCGCGCCCTCAAGCGCAATCCCGACCATGCCCTGGCCCACTATTTCCTGGGGCTGATTTTCGAGAAGGCCGGCAATTACGACGACGCCATCCGGGAATATGGCGAAGCCGCTCGCCGCGACCGGCGGGTTCTGGATGCCGGTTACAACAAGGAAGTCGTGCAATCCCGGCTCACCATGGATGTTCGTCTGCGCCGTTATCTCGACGGCGACCGGCCGCTCGATTTCGCCGCGGTCACTGCGCCCGGCGATCTCCCGCCTCCCAAAAAACCGGAGGAAAAACCCAAAGCCCGCGTGGAGGCAAAACCCGCGCCCCGGCCCGAAATCCGAATTGACAGCAAACCGTCCACGCCCGTCCCTGCGGGGAAACCGGCGAATGGCCCGGGTGGAGACGGCACCCGGCCCGGCGACCCGCGCAGAGGGCGGGATCGCGGCGCTGCCGGGACGCCGGGGCCCATCGCGGGCGACCGCGGCGGCAACAGCAGGGGAAGCTCAGGCGAGCGCAAACCCGATGTCGCCCCGGACACTGATCCGAAGAATAACCCCGACGAAGAATATCCGCCGCTTCCGCCGGTCCCGCCGCCTGAACGCCGTGCCCCCGACATTGACCGGCCCTGAAGAATTAAAAAATTCTGTTCAGTTGAAAATCTTGAGCACATCGCTGACGATGAGAACGGCGAGGAGCGCAAGCAGTGTATAGAAGCCGGCGGCGATGATGCGCTCTTTCGTCTTCATCGTGAAGTCGCGGCGCAGCAATCCTTCGAGCAGCAGGATGAGAATGTGGCCGCCGTCCAGTGCGGGAATGGGCAGCAGGTTCATGATCCCGAGTTGCAGCGAGATGAAAGCCGCCAACTGGAACAGCAATTCGAAATTACCGGGTTCGGCGCCGCCCAGCATCCGGATGATCCCGACCGGGCCGGAGAGCGAGCGCGCGGAGGTCTGGCCGGAAAACATTTTCCCCAGGAAGCGGTAAAGGAGTCCCGACTTCTCACGAATTTCTGCAAACCCCATGCGCAGCGCCGCGGCAATCCCATTGTGGCGGGTTTCCACCGGGGTGAGTCCCCAATCCTCGTCGCCCCGCGCGCGATTGAGCGCAAGCGGCAGAACAGCGCCTTCCCGCCAGACTTCAAGCGACAGGGTGCGGCGGGAAGAGGGCTCATTGAAAAGATGCAATCCATCAATTTTTGAATCCCCGTCAATCTCCTTGCCATCGGCGGACAGCAGAAGATCCATGCGCTGAAGCCCCGCGGCAGAGGCGGGGGAACCCGCTGGCGGCGGCGCCAACGCCGTCGGAAGTTGAATGCCTATTCGCGCAATTTTTTCTCCGTTTTCTCTGATCAGGTCGGGGGTGACAGAAAATTCCAATGTCTGATCGCCGCGCCTTACCGAGAGCCGCAATTGACCCTTGGTACTGGTGCCAATTTCAAAACGCGCGGAATTGACATCACGCATCGGCTGTCCATTGACCGCCGTGATAAGGTCCAGCCGCAGAATTCCTGCCTTCGCCGCAGGACTTTCCGGATTGACCCGAATGACAACAGGCGGGGCATCGCCGCTGATCAGCGTCGGCTGATTTCCATAATTCAGTGCGCTCCACAGCGCCGCCGCCATGATGAAATTGAAAAAAGCCCCGGCGGCCATTACCGCGAGCTTCTGGTATTTCGGGTGCTTGTCGTAATCGCGCGCAGGATCGCGCTGCGGCCGCGCCGCCTCGGGGCGATCGCCAGCCCCTTGCGCCGCCGCGCCCAGCCCGCCGCCTTCCGTCTCTTCGTCGCCCTGCATCTTCACATAGCCGCCCAGCGGCAGCCACGAGACCCGGTAATCGGTCTCGCCAATCTTCACCCCGAAGGCGCGCGGCCCCATGCCGAAGCTGAAAATCTCGACGCCGATCCCGCTCCACTTCGCAAAAAGAAAATGGCCGAGCTCATGGAAACAGACCACGAGGCCGAAGACGAACAGCACAGAAAAAATGGGCCAAAGATAATGCATGAGGGGCGTATTTTAGGGCTTGGGGCTTATTTCAGGGTGTAACCCGCTGCCGCCCGCGCCTTCGCGGGAATGATCCAGCGGCTGGCCTCGTCGGGAACAAATTGAAAATAGAAAGGCGAACCGGACACCGCGAGGTTCGCCGTCGTGACCGCCGACGAGGCGGAGAAATTGCCGGCGAAATAAACCCAGTCGGAAAGGGCCTCGTTGCAAACCTGAATCATCCGGCTGCGGCGTGCGCCCGGGAACGGCGGGGAGATGGTGATGAGGCACCGGCCCGCCGGATTGTCGGGACAAGCGGCGGCCCGCATCGTGTCAAGCACCATGGGTGCCTTGCGCGCGTCGGATCATTTCGATTGCGATTGCGCTTTTTTCATGGCGATGATTTTTCGGAGGGAGATGGTATAGAACTCTGACCCACTTCTATCACCATTGGGGAAATATTTTATTTTTAGGGCGATGTTGCCGTTCAGATCGGCCTTGATTTTCAAGTCCAATTCACGGTTGGGGTTGGTGGCATCGGTTTTGACTTCCTCTTCCTCACCGCGGTCAGGGGGGGCGTTGTCGATCCATACGATTTCTCCGTACTGAATCGCGTTCGGCTTGATGATGACGCGGACCTCGCCCTTCTCCTTGTCCTCGATGACTTCGATCTTGGAAAAATCTGGAGTCCAAGTATCTTTATAGGGGATTTGAATCGGCAAGTCTATCCCCCCGTTTCCAGGGGTGATATTACGGGTTCCCTTGGGGTTGTAGAGTACGCGGATTTCCGCCCATGGCACGGGAATGCGTGTGTCCTTTTTCTGATGGACCCAATCAAAGGTGGTCAAGCCGTAAACCTGACGTCCGCGGCTGTAGAAGAAGAATTCCGGCCATGATTCTCCTGGCTTGCGTCTTTCGTCGGATGGATTGGGGACTAGGCATTCTTTGTCATAAAGTCTTGAGGAGCGCGGATAATCACCGGGGGGCGCTTCCATTTTGCTCATGCGGGCGCTGTGATACCACAGCACCCCTCCCTTATCCGCGGAATTCTCTGTCGTGGCGATTTCATACCAATTGCCGTCGCCACCTTCACAAGGTCCGATTCCAAGCTTGAAGTCACAGGGCTCATGGGGCGAGGGATACAATTTTCCGTCGTTGGCGTTGAAACAGACTGAGGTGCCGGCTTCATCTCCATCAATATTTAATTGTAAACTAGCTGCCATAGTGTCTATTCCAGAACTGCGTGCTATTCTCAGAATGACGTTTTTGTTATCAGGTGTTCCACGATGCCAGCCATTCTTTTCGTCAAATGCCAAGGAACCTCCTTGCCACCCGTTTATAGGTTCATAGGTAAAGGTAATCCACTGCATTGCAGTTCCCAGTGCATTGCCTTCTTTATCATAAGAATCAGCCGCCATGGCTTCTGCATATAAGAGGCGTCGTGGCTTTGAATTATAAACGTAGTGGCCATTGTCATCAGTATATGTATTATCATCTTCTGTATGTCTTTGACCAGGTCTACCCTGTGGCCAAGGATAGGCCACAGTCACATTAGCTCCTGGTACCGGCTTACCGTATTGATCCAGCACGTAGCCTTCGAATGTTAGATAGGCTGAGTGATCAATAAAATAGATTCTATGCAATACGATTCTTGTCAACCATGCAGCTCCGATCAAAGAACAAACAATTGTTATTATGATAATGGCTTTCTTGTTCATGGTTGTACCTAAGGTTGTGGTGAAGGGCAGCTTTGAATAATGGGGTCGCGTCTATAATCTATAATTCGAGTCATAGCCCGGTCTCGATTTTATTTAGATTTGCTTCGTAAACAGGGTCGGATTTCGCCTTCCAAGCCCTATTTCTCTTCCTTCTCTCCGAGCTTCCTAAAGATCGTACGCACGCCGATGCTGAGGAGTTCCGCCGCGCGGGTCTTGTTGCCTCCGGCGCGTTCCAGGGTGCGCTGCATGATCTGCAATTCCAGTTCATCCATGGTGCGCCCGGGGATGTAAACAAAATCGCGGCTGTCCGAAGTGGGCGGCGCGGTGGGATTGGGACGGTCGAAGTTGAGATCGTGCGGGGTCAATTCCGTGCCGGTGGAAAACAGCACGGCCGTTTCCAGGGTGTTGCGCAGTTCGCGGATGTTGCCCGGCCAGGGGTGCGTGACCAGCGCGGCGAGCGCGGCATGGCCCAGGCGCAGATTGGGGCGGCGGTGGCGCAATGCGAACTGCTCCACGAATGACGCGGCGAGCAGCGGGATGTCCTCGCGCCGGTCACGCAGCGGCGGCAGCCGCAATTCGGCCACGCGCAAACGGAAATAAAGATCTTCGCGAAAGCGCCCGGCCGCGGATTCTTCCTTCAGGTCGCGGTTGGTGGCGGTGACCACGCGCACATCGGCCTTGCGTAGTTGCGGCGAACCCAGGCGGAAAAATTCATGGCTTTCAAGAAAGCGCAGCAGTTTGGCCTGCAACCGCACCGCCATTTCGCCGATCTCGTCGAGGAATAATGTGCCGCCCGCCGCTTCTTCAATTTTCCCGAGCCGCGCCTTCATTGCACCGGTGAAGGCGCCGGCCTCATAGCCGAAAAGCTCCGATTCCAAAAGCTCTTCGGGAATGGCCGCGCAATTGATGGGCATGAAGGGCTTGCCGGCGCGCGGCGAAGCGTCGTGAAGATAGCGGGCGAGCAGTTCCTTGCCCGTGCCGCTTTCGCCGGTCACGAGGACGCCGGCGTCGGTGTCCGCCACCAGTCGCGCCCGTTCGAGGACTTTCAGGAGCGCGGGCGTCCGGCCGATCATGCCGCCCGGGCGGTCCGCGGTGGCGACCTTTTCGCGCAGGACTTTTACTTCCCCCTTGAGCGCGCGAATCTCGAGCGCCCGGCCGACCCGCTCGCGCAGTTCGTGCAGATCCACCGGCTTCTGCAGGAAATCGTCGGCCCCCGCGCGCATCGCGGCGACCGCCTTGTCGACCGTGCCGAAGGCCGTGATCAGCACCACGCCCATCTCGCCGTCAATGCGGCGGGCGGCGGTGAGCAGATCCAGTCCGCTCATCTCCGGCATCATGAGATCGCTCACCAGCACGGCAGGCGGCGACGCCTCGATGGCGCGCAGGGCATCCGAGGGCAGCGCAAAGGCGCGCACCGATAGGCCGCCTTTTTCCAGCGACCGCGCCACGGCATCGCGCGAGGCGGCCTCATCGTCCACCACAAAGACCTGGCCCGAAGGCGCGGATTCACTCACCGGGGGATTTTACCTGCGAACCGCCGCTGACCAACCGGAATCAGACTTCGATCAGGTTCATCTTGATGGCCAGGCGCACGAGTTCGGTGATGTCGTGCAGGTCGAGCTTTTTCATCACATGGGTGCGATGTGTCTCCACGGTTTTCGGGGAGATGAACAGGAGCACCGCGATTTCCTTGTTGGATTTCCCCTCGGCCAGCATTTTGAGGATTTTCAATTCCTGCTTGGTGAGCGCGTCGAAGCGGGTGGCAGGCCCCTCGGGACCGGGCTTGCGCACGGTGAGGCGCGAGGCGATGGCGGCGGAAAAATAGGTGCCGCCGCGGCGGATTTCCGCGATGGCGGCCAGCAATTCCTCGGACGCAGTGTCCTTCAAGAGATAACCGACCACGCCCAGCTTGAGGAATTGCCGGATATATTCCTCGCTGTCGTGCATGGTTAACACCAGCACTTTGACGGCCGGGTGCGCATCGCGGATTTCAGGAACTGCCTGCATGCCGGTCATGTTGGGCATGGAGATGTCGAGGATGACCAGGTCCGGCTTGATCGTGCGCACCATCTTCACGGCGCTCAGGCCGTCCGAGGCCTCGCCCGCGACTTCGTATTCCAGTTTCGATTCGACGAGCTTCTTCAGCCCGTGGCGCAGAATCGTGTGGTCATCGACCAGCAATATCCGGTAACGCTGCATGTGGCTGGGAATTATAGGCGGGCTGCGAGCGCGGACGGTGTTAGAACGCGGAGGAAATAATCCGGGTTAAGAATTCGGGTTAAGAATTCGCCGCGATGGACGCTGAGGGGGCTTCGGCGGCGGGTTGGGTCGTCGGCGTCAAGGCCCGCAGATAATTCGCCACCGCGCCCGCCGCCTGGAAATGAAGCGCGTGGCCGGCCGGCAGCAGTGTGACCCGGGCGCCAGGGAATTTTTCCGCAAACCAGCGGCGCGAGGGTTCGCCAAAAAGATGGTCGTCCGTCCCGAATATAAAATCAACCGGCGCGGCGGGCGGCTGGAAATTTTCCGGCAGCATCATGGCGGGCGAAAGTGCGCGGGTGAAACCGCTGTAACCGGGCAGGGCGCGGGCGCGGCGGTAAAGCGGCGCCAGCAGGTACTGCCGCCAGGGAATGTGCGTGCCATAAATCGCGTGGCGGATGCGCTGCTGGCAGCCCGGCCCGCTGTCGATCAGCAGAGTGCGCGTAATTTCCAGATCTCCAGTGGGGGCCCCGGCGGGATTCATCAGCACCAGTCGCGCGAGCCCCGGCAATCCGGTGGCCGCCTCGCGCAACGCCACCCAACCGCCCAGCGATTGTCCCAGCAGAATGTAGGGACGCGGCGGCGCCGCGGCAATCACCGCGCGCAGTGCCGCGCCCAGTTGTTCCAGCGAAGCGAACGACACGCCCGCAGGTCGCGGCGAGTCGCCATAGCCGGGGAAATCAAAAATGATGATCTGAAAATCCCGCCGAATGCGCCACAACAACCGCCGCCAGCCGCCCGTCCAATCGCCCATTCCGTGCGCGATGATGAGCAGCGGTTTGTCATCGCCCGCCGGTCCGCGCCAGAGGGAAATTTTCCCATCGGGCCCCTGCAGCCACTCGCGGCGCAAGCCGGCCAGTCGAAGCCCGAAGCGGGTCAGCACGGCGGCCCAAAGAAAGAGAATCAACACGGCGGGAATTGTGGCGCATGGAGCGCGGGAAAAGGTGATGGAACTTTACTTTCAGCCCATTTCAATCACGATCTTTCCCAGCTGCTCCCCTTTCTGCAGCCTTTCATAGGCCAGTTTCGCCTCGTCGAGCGGAAACACCCGGTCCACCACCGGGGCAAGCCCTGGCGCCGCGCGCATCAGCGCCGCGAATTCGGCGTCCGACCCCATGGTCGAGCCGAGGATCGAGAGCTGCTTCCAGAAGATGAGACGAATTTCCTCGGCGGGATTCGGTCCGCTGGTGCACCCGCAGGTGACGATGCGTCCGCCCTTCGCAGCCGCCCGGATGGAACTTTGCCAGGTTTTTGCCCCGACATTGTCCACCACCACATCCACGCCCCGCTTGCCGGTAAGCCGCAACACCTCGCGGGCGACATCGGCTTTCGTGTAATTGATTAAGTGATCGGCGCCCAGGGTTTTTGCCCTGTCGAGTTTTTCCTCAGAGGATGAAGTCACGAAAACGATCGCGCCCGCCGCCTTCGCGATCTGCAGCGCCATCAGCGACACCCCGCCGCCGATGCCGTGGATCAGCACCGTCTCTCCCAGCCGCACCTTCGCCCGCCCCATCACCATGCGCCACGCGGTCAAGCCCGCCAGGGGAAACGCCGCGGCCTGCGCCCAGTCCCAGCCTTCAGGCACGCGCGCCAGCATGCGCGCCGGGACGCAAACAAATTGCGCCAGGGTGCCATCGACATGCTCGCCCAGAATCTGATATTTCACGCACAAGGACTGCTCGCCTGCACGGCAGTATTCGCAAACCCCGCACACCCGGCCGGGATTGAGCAGCACCCGCTCGCCGATTTTCCACCCGCTGACGCCTTCGCCCAGCGACTCAATCTCCCCCGCCCCATCGGCGCCGCACACCTGCGGCAAATTCAGCGGGAGATTCGGCATTCCTTCCAGGACGAATAAATCCAGATGATTGAGCGCCGCCGCCCTGAGCGCAACGCGCACTTCCCCGGGCTGTGGCTCAGGCTTTTCGATGTCGTCGAGTACCAGTTGATCAATCGTGCCGTGTTGATGGATGCGCAATGCTTTCATGGGACGGAAATATTAGCGTGACGCGTTGACACGCGCCTTGATGCCTCATCATTCGTTGCGCTAAAATCCGCAATGAGTCTGGTCCGTTAAACCCATTCGAGGCAACGCCATGCGAAAAAATTACTCTTCGGCTATCACCCGCTTTGCCCTCGCACTCGCACTCGCGGCCTTCGCCACCGCACCACTATTGGCGCATGACGGCCATGAACCTGACGGCGCATCCCCGCCCCCGCTGATGAGCGGGCTGGGGGATTGGCATCATGCCATTCGCACCAATAATCCGGAAGCCCAGAAATATTTCGACCAGGGCTTGCGGCTGGTGTATGCGTTCAATCTGGAGGAGGCCGGCCGTTCCTTCGCGCGGGCAGCGCAGATCGATCCCGGTGCGGCGATGCCTTACTGGGGCGAGGCGCTGGCGCTCGGGCCCAACATCAATATTCCCTATCTACCCGAGGCGATGAAACCGGCGGTGGATGCCGCGGCCCGGGCGCTGGCGGCGGCACAGACTCCCGCGGAGAAGTCCTACGCCGCGGCAATTTCCAACCGCTACAGCCTCGATCCTAAAGCCGATTCGCAGACCCTGCTGGGCAATTATTCAAGCACCATGAAGCAGGTCATGCTGGATTTTCCGGAAGATCCCGACGCTGCGGTGTTGTATGCGGAAAGTTTGATGACCCTGCGGCCGTGGAAATTGTGGCGGCAGGACGGTTCGCCCGCGCCGGAGACGCAGGAGATCATGGATGTGCTCTCCGCGGTGCTGAAAAAATGGCCGGATCATCTCGGCGCCAATCATTACTTTATTCACACCCTGGAAGCCTCGCCCCATCCTGAGCTGGCGCTGGGCGCCGCGAACAAGATCGGGGCGCTGGCGCCCGCGGCGGGACATTTGGTGCACATGCCGTCGCATATCCAGGTGCGGCTGGGGGATTTTGCCGGCGCCATCAAGGTGAACCAAACCGCCGCGAAGGTGGACGAGGATTACCTGGCCGCCAGCGGTCAACACGGCATGTATGACATGTATTACAACCACAACCTCGATTTCGTGCGCTACGCGGCGAGCATGGCGGGTAATCGCGCCATGACCCGGGACTACGCCGCCAAGTCGGACGCCGGGGTGATCGGCGCGCTCAAGAACATGCCTGACATGGCGCCGATGTTCGAGCCGTTTATGGCGCTCAAACCGCTGATGGCGTTGCGCCTGCGCGACTGGAGCGATGCGCTTGCGTGGATACCCGCAGGGAAACATCAGCCGCTGACGGACGCGCTGCTGCTTTTTGTCCGCGGCGCGGCGCTGGCCGGCCAGGGCAAGGCGAAGGAAGCGCGCAAGGCGGAGGCGGCCTTCGCGCTTCAGGCGAAAATCGTATCGGCTGATTCATTCTATGGAAATAATTCCGGGCCCGCCGTGCTGCGGGTTGCGTCAGCAGAGCTCGCCGCCCGCATCGCCCGTGCTGAAAAAAATCCGGAGCAGGAACTTGCCGCCTGGCGCCGTGCGGCCGCGGCGCAGGACGCGCTCTGGTATTACGAACCGCCCGATTGGTATTACCCGGTGCGCGAATCCCTAGGCGGCGCGCTGCTGCGGGCGAACCGGCCGGTCGAAGCCGAGGCCGTCTTCCGCGCCGACCTGGAACAAAACCCCGGCAATGGCCGCTCGCTCTTCGGCCTGATGAAGGCGCTGGAAGCCCAAGGCAAGTCCGAGGCTGCCGGCTGGGTCAAACAACAATTCGAAAAAGCCTGGCGATCGGCGGATGTCGTGTTGAGCGTGGATGCGCTTTAATACGAATTTTCATTTAATTGTAGAGACGCGACATGTCGCGTCTCCAGCGCAGGATCCATTGCAATTCATATTATTGCATGCAAATTGGTATAACAGGCAGAACGCAAGGCTACGAATCAACGGTCGGCGTGCAGCGCATCACGCCGCCCATTTTGCGTTCAGCCGGGATTACTCCACCGTCCAGAAATAATTCTGTGCAGTGGACACCGCGCCCGTATTCATGTAAGCGCCGCCTGTTCCGCCGCTATATTGTTCGAGATAGAGACTGAAGGCCGTATTCTGTGCCCGGTAAACCCGCGCGGGCGCCGATGCGGTGCAGGCCGCGCAAGTCCAGGTGAGATTCGCATTGCTCGTCGCCTTCGCCACGCGCAAGGAATTGACGGTGCGCGAGACGCCGCCGGAGAATTGGAACGCCGCGGCCGGAAGAGTGCTGGCGCGGGAGTCGGGGTTGCGTACGCGCACGCTGGTGCCGCCTGCAGCATGCGCCGGAGAGCCGGTGCAGGTGATAACCGTGCCGCTGCTCTGCGTACAGCCGCTTGCGGGCACGCCGTCGAATTCCACCACCAGGCCATTTTGGAAATTGCTGCCGCAAATCCGGAAGGGCGTGCCGCCGCCGACCGGCAGTACAGCGGTGGCCGTCGCACAGGTGCAAGTGGTGGAGCCCGCGCACCAGCCGGCCGCCGTAGTGTAGAAAGGCGGGGCGACCACGGTGATGGTTCGCGTATACAAACCGCCGCCGTAGCTGCCGGAATAATATTGCACCGGGCAACCGCTGCACGAGGTGGTCACCAGCGATGAAATCGACAGGCTGTTCGGATCAAAGCCCGCATTCACTTGTTGCCAGTGTTCGCCACCGTCACCTGAGAGATAGACGCCGCCGGTCGTGGCGCCGGTCGCGCCGACGAGAAGATCGGTGGTGCCAAAGGCGGTCGGGCTGGTCAGGACGGCGGAGAAATTTTTCGAGGTGGCTTCGAGGCCCGAGCCGGTGCCGGAGACGGAACGCCAGGTGGCGCCGCCGTCGAGCGTGCGCCATAGACCGGTGGTGGTTCCCGCAGTGACCTCGCGACCGCCCGTGCCGCTGTTGATGCCCAGCGCACGGACGATCGTCCAGCTCTGCCCGCCGGGCAACGCGTAATCGTTGCCGCCGGGCGATGCTGTCCAGCTGGCGCCGCTGTCGGCTGACCAGCGCGGGCCGGCGGTTGACGCGACCCCCCACAGCGGCGCGGTGTTGGCGGTGGCGATGAAATCGCTCTTGCTTCCCGGCGGCGGGCTGCCCGGGCCGGTCGGCTCGTTGATGCTCGACATCCAGTTGATTGAAAGCTCAGAAGCGGCCTGCGTCGTCCAAGTCACGCCGCAGTCGGCCGATCGGATGGAGATGCCGTCGGCGCGCGCGGCGTAAACGAATTGCGAGTCTTCAGTGAAGCGGGTGTAACTGCCCGCATTGAAGCCACTGACCGCCGTCCAGAAGCCGGGGTAACGATATAGACCGTAGCCGTTCATCGCCAACAGCGGGGCACCGGGCGCCGCGGAATAATTGCAGGGGAACCACAATGCGGTGGGCGCCGCATAGGGCAGGCCGGAATTCAACGAGAGCACCGTGGCGGCCTCCGAGACGGAGTAGAGCACCCCGTCCAGGTCGCTCAGGATCATCATCGAACCGGGGGGGATGATCGAGGAATTCGCGCCCGCGACGGCCGCATCCACGACCCGGCCGACCAGGCCGCGGTAACCCGTGATGGCTTGAAAGCTGTTGCCGGAATCCGTTGAAGTCCAGAACCCGCTGCCCATCGACGCCGCCACCGCGCCGCTGCCGCCGCCGCCGGTGAAACCGGGAGGCATATAAAAGCCGCGGATATCGCGGTTTTTCAGGGCGTCGGGCGCATTCAGGATCGCCGCACTCACCCCGCCGTTTCCGCTTCGCCAGATTCCCGCCGAACCGCCCGCGGAGCTGGAGAGCGCGGTGA
>JAYVQF010000286.1:0-4540 GCA_043777195.1 Thermoanaerobaculia bacterium | reverse complement strand
AATCGCCCGACGAGATCACCGCCGACAAAAGCGCGCGCGACCGGGCGCAGGCGGAAAAATCCGCGCGCGAGCGGCCGCGCCCGAGCAGCGCGGCCGGTGGGGCGACGCCCGAAGCCAATCTCCCCTTTGCCCACCATGTCCTGGTCTGCTCCGGCCCCCATTGCAATGGCCTCAAGCAGAGCCACGCCATCAAAGCCACACTGCAGGCCCGTCTCGAGGCCGAGGGCATGGCGAAAACCATCAAGCTCAACATGGTCAACTGCTTCGACCTGTGCGCCACCGCCCCCAATTGCATCGTCTATCCCGACGGCATCATCTACGCCCATGTCAAGGTCGAGGATGTTCCGGAAATCATCGAATCCCATCTTAAGAACAACCAGCCGGTTGAGCGGCTCAAACGAAAACTTTGAGCGCGTTGTCATGAAAATTCTTGTCGTCGGATCGGGCGGCCGGGAGCACGCGCTGGCGTGGCGCATGGCGCAGGACGGCCATAGGGTGGAGGTGGCACCGGGCAATGGCGGCACCGCAGCGATCGGCAATGTCGCGCTGGCGGCGGAAGACCTGGCCGGGATTGCCGCCCATTGCCGCGCGCAGAAAATTGAACTGGTGGTGGTCGGGCCGGAAACGCCGCTGGTCGCCGGCCTCGCCGATTATTTGCGCGCGCAGGGCATCGCGGTCTTCGGCCCCGGCGCGTCGGGCGCGCGCCTTGAAGGCTCGAAGGTTTTCTGCAAGGAATTTTTTCTGCGCCACGAAATTCCCACCGCGCGCGCGGTGTCCTGTGAATCGCAGGCTGCGGCGGAAACCTTCATCGCCGGCAATGACGGGCCGGAAGGGTATGGCTGGCCGCTGGTGATCAAAGCAGATGGCCTGGCGGCGGGCAAAGGCGTGGTCATCGCTTTTGATGCGCCCACCGCGCTGGAAACGGTGCGGGATTTCATGCAGGGCGCATTGGGCGGCGCGGGGCGGCGGCTGCTCATCGAGGAACATCTCACCGGCCCCGAACTCTCGGTGCTGGCCATCACGGACGGCGCACGACTGGCGCTGCTTCCCGCCGGGCGCGATCACAAAAGAATATTCGCGGGTGAGCGCGGCCCCAACACCGGCGGCATGGGGGTTTTTGCCCCGGCCCCCGAAGCCACCCCCGCGCTGCTCAGTCAAATCCGACGCGAAATTCTCGAACCCACCCTCGCGGGTTTGCGGCGCGACGGTGTGGATTATCGGGGCGTGTTATTTGCCGGGCTGATGCTCACGCCGGACGGTCCGCGCATGCTCGAATACAACTGCCGCTTCGGCGATCCCGAAACCGAGGCGGTCCTGCCGCTCATCACCGGGGATTTCGCGGGATTGCTGCATAGCGCCGCGCTTGGCGCCCTGCGTCCGGAACTCATCAGCGAAAAAAGCGGCTCGACCTGTTGCGTTATCCTCGCCGCCGCCGGTTATCCCGGTCCGGTGCACGGGGGCGATGAAATCTTCGGCTTGGACGACGCCGCACGGGAGGCCTTGATCTTCCACGCCGGAACTTCAGTGACGGGTGGTAAAACCACGACGAAAGGCGGTCGCGTCATTGCGGTGGTGGGCGAAGGCGCCAGCATCGGCGCCGCGCGCGCCCGTGCGGCGGCCGCCATTCAGAAAATTCACTGGCGCGGTATGCAATTCAGAGACGACATCGGTCAGGGACAGCCCTGAGCGGGTGCCGGGGCGGGCCACCCGCCGTTTTCAGCCGCTCAGCAATTCTTCGCTGAGCGCATCCACCAGCAGTTCCGCCGCAAGCGTCGCGGGGTCGGCTTCGCCACTGGCCGCCAGGGTTTCGCACCACTCGGCGAAGGTGCATCCAGTGAGCGTCATTTGCAATAACTGCGCATGCTGCGGCGTGATGACTTGGTGGTAGGCGTGGTGATTTTTGCGCCAGACGCGAATGGCCACCGGACGCGGCGCGGCGGCCTGTTCCGCGGCATCATGATCGTGCGCATTCGTTTCCAGCGCGCTCCACAGTTCGTGCACGGGATAGTACAGGGTGAGAATCCGCAGCGCAGGCGAGGCGCGCATCTCCAATTCACCCAGAGATTCCGGCGGCCGCGCCTGCACCGCAGCGAGGGTCAGGGGCAATGACGCGGCGGCGATGAAGGCTTCGCTGCGCGCCTTTTCCAGACGGGCGAGGTCTGCGAGGAAGGGAAATTCTTCGTCAGGATGCGCCGCCAGATACTCCGGCAGCGGATCGGCGATGCGCGCGATGTCGGGGTTTTTTGACGGGTGCACCAGGAGATAGTCGGTGATGAGGTTGTGAAAACACGCTTCGCCCAGCGCCGCCGCGCATTTGGGAAATTCATGCGCGATGGCTTCGAGCAGCCGGAAGAAATACATGTTGGCGTAGATGGCGATGCGTTCGTTTGCCGGCAGGCGCGCGGTTTCCCGGAATGTTTCAGGGAAGCCGGGCGTCGCCGGATTTTTCTCGCGCAGCCGCGCCAGCCCCTCGTCCGGCCCGGTGGGCGCGGTGATGAGCGCGGCGAAATAATTTTGCAGGGCGGCGAGGTTCATGTCGGGATCAGGAGGGGCTTTCGGGTTTTAGCTTCCGGTTTTCGTTGATCGCGCGGACTGGCGCAGGATGAGATGGCGTTCCGCTTTCAAGCAGAACTTTTTTTTCAATTCCCGCCGCCTGTTTCGCGGCCGCGGCCAGCTCGGGGAATTCGGGAATTTTGTCGTCCCATTCGATGAGGCAGGGCACGGCGCCGCAGCGGCGCGTGGCGTCGGCATAGAGCTCCCACACCTCGTCGCAGATGGGCGCGTCGTGGGTGTCGAGCCGGTATTCGGGATAAATGGAATGGCCGGCGAGATGAAACTGCCCGATTCGCTCCGCAGGAATGGAGTCGAGATAAACCCGGGGATCGTAGCCGTGATTGCTGGCGGAGACGAAAATATTGTTGAGATCCAGAAGAATCCCGCAGTCGGCGCGCTCCGCAAGGGCAGCGAGAAATTCCCACTCGGTCAGGGTCGAAGCCTGGAATTCGATGTAGCTCGAGACATTCTCGATGAGAATGCGGCGGCCGAGGAAATCCTGTACTTCGCCCACGCGCTGCGCGACATGCGCCAGCGCCTCTTCGCTATAGGGGAGCGGCAGCAGATCGTGGAAATAGGCGCCGCCTGCCGAGCCCCAGCAGAGATGATCCGACACATTCGCCGGTTCGATGCGCGTCATGAGCGCCTTCAACTCGCGCAGATAATCGCGGTTGAGCGGGTCGTGCGAGCCGATGGAGAGCGACACCCCGTGCATAACCACCGGCACCTGCGAGCGCACGCGTTCCAGCACGGCGAGCGGCCGCCCGCCCGGCATCATGAAATTTTCGGAGATAATTTCAAACCAATCCACCCCGGCGGGATTTTCCAGCAGGTGATCGAAGTGGGGCAGACGCAGCCCCACGCCGTGACCCAAGTCGCGGCGGAATTTCGTGGCGGGGGACGGCGCAGCGGAGGGCATGAATTAAAAAGGGGCGGGTTCGCACCCGCCCCCTGGTGAAACTGAGCGGGGAACTACTTAACGGCCGGCGCGGCGGCGGAGGCCTTCGCTTCGGCGGGTTTCATGTTGACCACAGTGCCCTTCTTTTTGCTGCATTCTGCGGCGGTGACGGTGACCCAGCCCTTGCCTTTGCAGGTGTTCATGCCGGCGCAGCCGTGGCCGTCGCCGGAGCATTCGCCGGTGCCCTTGCAGGCGTTGATGCCCGCGCAGTTAACCTTGGCGGTCTTGGCGGCTGCGGAATCTCCGGCGCGCAACGCGGTGGTCGCGAGGAGAGCGGCCGCGGAAGCGGCGATCAGCATGCCTTTGGTGGTGATGTTCATGGGAATTCTCCGTGAATGGGCGGGGAGCGGAATGATTTGCCGCGGCGGCTGCCGCTTGCGCCGTTCCCCGGCGGTGTGATTGTAACCAAGCTCTTCAACCGCGGGGTGAGGAAAATTATTTCCGGCGGTGAAATCGCGCAATTACCCCATTTCAATTATTTAACGAATTTTACCGATGAGTTCGGTCGTGGAATGATCTTTGGCGTCGCCCACAATGATCACCCGGCCGCCATACGAAGCCAGGAGCGCTGCTTCTGGCACCGACTCGGCGGTGTAATCCGTCCCCTTGGCCTGAAAATGGGGGCGCAGCGCGCGAATCACGGTGCCCACGGTGTGGGCGCCAAAAATAGTGACGAAATCCACGCCTGAAATCCCCGCGATCAATTCCGCCCGTTCCCGGGCTGGCATCAAGGGCCGGCCCGGCCCCTTGAGTTTGCGCACGGAATGATCGGCGTTAAGCGCCACCAGCAGAATATCGCCGCGCGCCTTCGCGGCCTGCAAGTAGCGCAGATGGCCGACATGGAGCAAATCAAAACACCCGTTGGCCAGCACGATGGTTTTCCCCGCCCGCCGCAGCCGTCGTCCCAACGCGGCCAGCCCGTTCGCCGGAATTAATTTTTTTCGCCAGTCAGGAGTCGATTTCACCCGTGAATTATCCTACAGCCGAAGGATGAGAAGATTTAACCGCCAAGACGCCAAGGCGCCAAGG
>JAYVQF010000285.1:0-4615 GCA_043777195.1 Thermoanaerobaculia bacterium | reverse complement strand
AGGTCTTTCCCCACGAGAATCAGCTGCATGGCCCTTTCGATGGCGGTGAGGTCGGCGGCCATGTAGGTGAGCAGTTCGCGGAAGATCTGCGAACGCAGCTCGTCAATCACCGCGTCTTCAACGAGCACCTTGCGGCAGGCGGCGGCGGAGAAAAAATGATCAGCGGGCCGCCACGACCGGATTTTCCCGGTAGTCGATCGGAATATCCGCCCCCTTGAGGCCCTTGTCGAATTGCAGTTTCTGGTTCTGAAACGGTTTGTTGAAGGAGAGCGACATGGTTCCGTCGGGATAGGCGAAGTAGGTCCATTTGCCGTCGGTGCAGACGGAAGCTTCGATGCCGGGGACGGTCGCGGGCCAGCGGTGGTCCTTCGCCTGGTTTCGCGCCGTCTTGAGCGCGAGAATCTTGCGCGCCGATTCCAGCCGCATGGCCATGCGGTTGGCGCGATTCCAGCTACTGTGCAGATATTCCCGGAACAGGATGTTCCACCAGGCGATCTGCAGGTCTTTGCGCTGCACCATCAGCGCAGCAGGAGACTCGCAGGGATCAAGCCGTTTGAATTCATCGAGGCGGCGCAGTCTGACTGTCTCGGCATCAAGCAGCGAAGCCCTGAACAACTGGCGCAGTATCGGTGTTGGCAGCGGCCGTATCAGCACCGGCAAGGGATCGCCCCCGGTCTGCTCGTTGAAATATTTCAAGAGCTGCTTTCGATCGTGCGTGGCGACGGACTGTCGCCCATACCAAGACTCCGCCGTCGCGGAAAGCGCGATGGCGGCGCGGGGATCGTAATCCGACAGCCGTTTTTCCCATTGCGGCAATGGCGCCCGGAACTTGCGCAGCATCCCGGCTTGATAGGCGCGGGAGGCGATCAGGATCAGCTGGGCTACCAGCATCGGGTTTCGTTCCAGACCGGCACTGAACTTCCACGCAGCTTCCAGGTCCGCCCCCGCCCCGGGCTCGTCACGCTGGTTCATGCGGTTCATGGCATCAAGCAGCAGCACCCGCTGCACCGAGAGGATGCCCAGCAGATTGGGCATGGGATCCACCTCGGCGGATCGGAGGTCATATCCCCACTGCGGCGGGTCGCTCTGAAGCACCCGCTCGCGCAGCGCCGTGATGTCAGCGGCGTGGGTCGTCAAATATTTCAGGAAGTGATCTGGCAGCGGGTCCAATTCCGGCCCGGGCTTTTCCAGTTGCTGATTGATGAAATCCGCGAACGTCGGAGCATTCCCTTGCGCCTCCTTGATTTTTTGAAATTCGCTCGCTGCTGCCGGGGTGGGCTCATGGCGGTGGTTTTTCAGACAGTCCGGCGACAGGCAGAAGCCCAGCGCCGCTGCTTTTTCCTCCAGCGCCAGCGCCGAATCATTGTCCTGGGTTGCCGGAAACTTCTCCGGGATTGCTTCGAGGGGAATCTGCACTTTCCCCCACGCCTCGTTCAAGGCTTGTTCCTTGCGGTTGCAGTAGAAATAAAGCAACGCCGTGAACCCGGCGCCCAGCAGCGCCGCCGACACGATCGAGATCAGCACGACCTTCAGGGCTTTTTTCATGGGGGAATTATAGGCGTGCAATTGCCCTAATATACCGTCGATGTCACTCGCCGCGGGAATCCGCCTCGGCCCTTACGAAATTGTCTCGCCGATCGGCGCGGGCGGGATGGGCGAGGTTTACCGCGCCCGGGACCACCGACTGGGGCGCGATGTGGCCGTCAAGGTGCTGCCTGCACACATCGCAACCGACCTGCAGGCGCGGGCCCGGTTCGAGCGGGAAGCGAAGACGCTGGCGGCGCTCTCCCATCCGCACATCGTGGCGATCCACGATGTGGGCGCCGAAGGGGAGACGGTGTTCGTGGTCATGGAGCTGCTCGCCGGGGAAACCCTGGGGAGCCGGCTGCGCGCGGGACCGATGAGCTGGCGGGAGGCCGCGAAGACCGGCGGCGCGATCGCCGAGGGGCTGGCCGCCGCGCACGCCGGTGGCATCGTCCATCGCGACCTCAAGCCGGACAATGTATTCATCACCAAAGACGGCCGGATCAAAATTCTCGACTTTGGCCTTGCCCGCTCCCGCGCCCCGGTGAGCGAGGAAGCTGAAACCGCGTCGGTGATTTCAGCGAAGACCGATCCCGGCACGGTGATGGGCACCGTCGGCTATATGGCGCCCGAGCAGGTCCGGGGCGAGACCGTGGATCACCGCGCCGACCTCTTCGCGTTCGGGGCCATTCTCTACGAGATGCTTGCCGGCGCGCGCGCCTTCAAGCGCGATTCAGCCGTGGAGACGCTCAACGCCATCCTCAAGGAGGAACCCGAGAACCTGCTGGAACGGAAAGCAGGGCTGCCTTCCGCGATGGAACGGATCGTTGGCCGTTGTCTCGAAAAAAACCCCGCGCGTCGCTTCCAGTCGGCGGGCGATCTCGGCTTCGCGCTCGACGCGATGTCGGGGATCAGCGGCATCAGCGGGGCCAGCGCTGCCGCAGCGCGAATGTCCGCACCCCGGCGCCCGCGCTGGCAATGGCTCGTCGCTGCGGCGATCCTGCTTGCCGCTTTCGCCGGTGTGTTTCTGCTGGGCCTGCGGCGCGGCGATCGTCCCCCACCCTCATATCAATTACTGACTTTTCGCCGGGGGATGATCTCCAACGCCCGGTTCGCCCCGGACGGGGAAACCGTGATCTACAGCGCGACCTGGGAGGGAAATTTTCCCGCGCTCTTCGCCACGCAGGCCGGGCGGCCGGAATCCCGCCCGCTGGAGCTGCCCGCGGGAGAATTGCTGTCCATTTCCTCGAGCGGTGAGCTGGCCATCGCGCTACGCGCCCATGACTCCAACCTGCCCGGCACGCTCGCGCAGGCCCCGCTGACCGGCGGCGCGCCCCGCGAATTGCTGGAGAATGTTTCTTCAGCCGACTGGTCGCCCGACGGGAAAGAGATGGCGATCGTGCGCGTGCGCGACGGCAAGTCACGACTGGAATATCCCATCGGCCATCTGCTGCATGAATCCACGGGTTGGATCTCCCAGCCGCGCGTGTCGCGAAGCGGCGATCGGGTCGCCTTCATCCAGCACCCGAGCAGCGGGGATGACACCGGGCAATTGATGCGGGTTGACCGGCAGGGAAAATTGACCCCGATGTCCGGGATGGCAGACAGCATGTTCGGTGTCGCCTGGTCCGCCGATGACCGGGAAATCTGGTACACCGCCGCTGCGGCGGGGACCAGCCGTTCCCTGTTTGCGGTCAACACACCGAACCAG
This sequence comes from Thermoanaerobaculia bacterium, assembly GCA_043777195.1. Lineage (GTDB taxonomy): Bacteria > Acidobacteriota > UBA4820 > JAYVQF01 > JAYVQF01 > JAYVQF01. Next base: position 1,380 of record JAYVQF010000285.1, on the reverse strand, counting down.
CCGCGCTTGATCGCCCGGGTCACGGGCAGCCTGAATCTGATGGACATCTCACGCGCCGGCCGGGTGCTGCTGGCGCACGAAACCCTGCGCCTCGCCATCAATGTTTTGGCGCCCGGGGAGACGCAGGAAAAGGACCTTTCCTGGTTCGACCTCTCCTACCTGCAGGATCTCTCCGGCGACGGGAGGACGATCCTGTTTGACGAATCCGGGGAGGGCGGCGGCAGGGGTTACTCGGTCTATCTGCGCAAAACCGACCGTTCGCCCGCCATCCGCATAGCCGACGGCGAAGCGGGCGCATTGTCACCCGATGGAAAATGGGCCGTCACCAAACCCCATGACGCCCTGACCCGGTGCATGATCGTCCCCACCGGGCCGGGCGAACGCTTGACGCTGAAAAACCCCGCAGGTCTGGAATATCACCGGGCCGCCTGGTTTCCCGACAACCACCGGCTGGTCTTCAGCGGCAATGAGCCCGGACACAAACTCCGGTTGTATGTCCAGGATGCGTTCAGCGGTGCCCCGCCCGTGCCGATGACCCCGGAAGGTGCGGTCGGGGGCGGGAGCCGGCCGGTGGTTGCCCCGGACGGCGCCACCGTGGCCGCCATCAATACCGGCGGGCAGCCGGTCTTCTTTCCGGTCGCCGGGGGCGCACCCCGCACGGTGAACGGGGTCGAAAGCCAAGCCAACTTGATCCGCTGGAGCCGCGACGGCCGGGCGCTTTTTTATTACACCACCCTCAACCGCAGCACCGCACGGATTTATCGGTACGAGATGGCCGCGCAGAAACAGACATTATGGAAAGAGTTCACTCCCGCAGACCCCGCCGGATTGATGGCGATCCTGCGTTTCAGTCTCGCTGACGACGAAAAATCATACGCATACAGCCACCTTCGCCAGCTGTCCGAACTGTATCTCGCGGACGGCTTGCACTGACCCGACGCGACGCAACAGCGTCCTGCCAGGGTTATCCCCCGCCGTCAGACACCCGCACATGGCAAAATTTTTCCTGATGCCTATGCGAAGTCGGTGATCCGCCCCCGATTTTCTTGGCCCCACATTAAGTCAGAATGTCCAAGAAAATCGGGGGCGGATCATCTTCAGTCATCTCCATCGTAAAATCAGGCGGGCCCGGGCCAATCTAAATTCAGGGCTAATTCATGGCTTATTTTTGGTCGAGGTCAAGCGGCTGAGCCGGGGCCAGTGGTGTCAGGCGATTCCTGATGTTTGATATTGCGTCCTTCCACCAGATAGATCACATCCTCGGCGATGTTGGTGGCGAGGTCGGCGACGCGTTCAAGGTCTTTCCCCACGAGAATCAGCTGCATGGCCCTTTCGATGGCGGTGAGGTCGGCGGCCATGTAGGTGAGCAGTTCGCGGAAG
>JAYVQF010000284.1:0-4634 GCA_043777195.1 Thermoanaerobaculia bacterium | reverse complement strand
ACGCGCCGCCGGGGGATCCGGGCCATGCGGGGCTCGGCGTGGCGAAGGGGGCGGGGGATGTGGTCAACCTCGATTGGAATGGAACCGGCCCGTACGATGTGACGCAGTCGGACAATCCGCAATTCACCCTAAGGGTCACGACGCTGGCGGCGGGGACGAATGGGACGGCGTTGAGCACTACGGTGGCTCGCTCGGTCTTTTTCGATGTGGCGGCGCGGGGCCTTGGAGAAGTGAGCGCGGCGGTGCGCGGGATCGGGTCGGTGCCGGTCATCCCGCCGGTTCTGAACACGATCAGCGCGCGGGGCTGCGCGGTGGCGTGCGCCTATCCGGGCGATACGATCACGATGGACGGCGCGAATTTCGATCCGCTCAGCGTGAGCAATTTCATCACCCTGAACGGCCGGCCGGCGAGTTTGAACACGGCGGCGCCCAACACGACGACGCACTTGGAAGCGACGGTGCCATTCGGCAGCACGGTGTCCGGCCTGATGGTCTGCACCGGCGGAACCTGCACGCCGCGTACGCGGAACCTCGACCTGCTGGTGACCGGGCCGGAGAAGGGGCTGACGAACATCGGCGCGGTGGCGTTCGACGACGGGCGTGACGGCGCGGCGAACGGCTGGCAGGCATGGATCGCGGATCGGGGGACGAACGCGGTCTATCAGGTCGATCCCGATCTCGCGCGGACGCAGGCACCGACTTCGCGCCTGGCGATCGCCTCCCCCTCGATTCCCAGCCTGACCTTCAAGGACGGCGCGATTCCCGTCGCCAGCGCCACTGGCGGCGACGCGGTGGCGCTGCTGCCGCGCGCGGCCACCGCGCCCGATTTCTCCTCGACGCGAGACGCTGGTAATCGCGTCTGCTCGGGCGGCAATTCCTCCTCGGTGCCGCTGGTGAGCGGGATGGCGCTCGATCCGCGGGACAGTTCGAGCGCGCCGGGCGCAGTTGTCTGGCTGCTCGATAACGCGACCGGCAAAGTGCGGCGGGTGACGAAGGGGACGACGCTCGCCGATCCGGCCGGAAAGATTGATCCGGCGGTGGGCGGCTTCACCTTCGCCCCTCGCCTGGATCCCTTTCCGATCGTCTATTATCCGAACGCGTCCGTTCAGGGCATTGACGGAAACGGCAATGTCTGGGCGCTCGGCCCGGCGCCGTGCAACACCCCGAACTACCTCTATGTCGAAGCGGGCTTCCCGGACCAGGGCTACACCCTGAGCGAGCGATTTGATTACGGCTGGTACGGCTCGTCCGGTCGCAGCTTCGCGCGGGGAAAAAGCGACCACATCGGCTATGTGCTCTTCGCGCTCCCGACGACGGTGATCCGGGGCAACGATCCTGAATTGTTTGTCGTCCCCACCCGCCCCACGCGGGTGCTCATCTCGAAACAGGTGGCGACCGACAAATATCCGGTCGATTGCGCCGTCCTGCCCGCCGACGCGCCCTGCCAGAGCGCGAACCGGCGCTACCGCTTCACGGTCTATTCCTATGTTCCGGCGGCGATCACGCCGTACATCTACCTCCACCTCGCCGATCCGAAAGACACCGCGCCGTATGCGCCGGCCCCCGGCGCCGCGCCCGCCGGCTGCGACAAAAGCGTTCCCGGACCGGGCGCGTCCGCCGACGCCTGCGACAACAAAAGCTGGGCGGATGCGACGGACGACTTCGGCCTCACCGACACCGACGCCACCGGCTGTCCCGCCTACACGCCGCCAGCCGGACAAACCAAGAAATGGCTCTGCGTCGCCAACCCCGGCAAGGGCGGCTTCGTCTCGATCAACGCGCTCATCACGAAACGCTACGCCGGCGACAACTACCAACTGCGGGCCTCCTTCACCAACTTCATCCCCGGCACCGTCGGCTACGATCCCAACTACCACATCAAAGGCGAAAGCGGCATCGTCACCGCGTGGAAACGGGTGTATGTGGAGCGAGATTCGATGTTTCGGAGAGGGGCGCTGCTGGAAGACGATTTCATTCCGAGCGCCTGCGGAACCGCGCAGCAACCGGCCTGTAACCAAGTATGGGTTTTTGACTGGGCGAATGTCGCGGTCAATGACTCGGTCATTCTATTTCAATCAGAAGGGATTTCAGGACAGACTGAAACCGCCCCAATGAAAATCATTGCAATTGCCGCCGGGCCGCGCCCTAACAGCAAGACGATCACCTTGGATAGAGATTTAAGAACACTGAATATTGCGTGGGGGGCAAGCGCAATTATTGCAGCCACTTTTCCAAACCCAAACACGATTGATTTTTCTTCTGGAAAAAGTGCGGCGCTAGGTGTAGTTTCAGGATGCAGCAGCTTCAATTACCCTGTGCCCTCTTCCGGCTATCCCAGTGACTGCTTTTTCAACGCTGATACACGGCTGCTCCCTCAGGCGATGGCGGACGCCTTCGTAGAAGTTTTCTTTCCGCTGAGCGGGGAAGGCACAATTCCCTATCTGTCACCGGCCGTCCTTGATCTTTATAACGCATCTACCATTGATGGATTGCTCGCCCCCTTCAGCAAACAATGGTTCATGAGCGCTTCCAGAGATGTTACCGGAAATATCAAATACAATTTGAATAATTATTTTCATCTCATGGGGTTCAGCGTTCAGAGCCCGGTCGCCGGGAATCAAGTATTGGGGTTGACAAATCAGATACATGACTGGAGCTTGCTTTTCATCAAGAGCACTGAAGATCTGATGCAGCTGGCGTTTCCCGGGAACCCGTTGTTGCAGGGGAAAAACGCCAACGCGATGATTGAGGAAAACACCGTTCATGAGGTCGGAGGGCATTCGTTTTGGGTGAATGCCTGTGCTCTCAACGATCCATCGGGAGGGCATTCGACTGATGATGCATGGTGCGAGGCGCCGCCCAACAACCATTGCGCCGCAAACCCAGTCGGCAGTATTCCGAAAAAAACGATCATGGACGAAACTACGGCGGTTTACATTGCACAGCGCACTGACGGCATCGCCCGGTTCAGCGTCAATGAATTGTTAACCGCCCCAGTCTGTCCCGCACCGCAAAATGGCGCTGACACCCGCGCCATACGAACCCATCATGACCCCGAATAATTGCAAGGAGAACAAAATGCGACTTTACCGTAGCACAATAATCATCGGCTTTTTATTTTCGTGCGGCCTCATGGCGGCCGACATAACGGCTACGATCACCAACTATCCCAAAGAAGTTTTGCAAGGGCTCCCCATTCCGGTTAAGGTAGAAATAAAAAACATCAGCGGCGTTCCATTGGCAATTGCATGTGGTGGCGAGGGTTTTTACATTAATTTCGTAACTCGACACTCTAGCGGCAAGCCGCGCGAAAATTGCAGCTACAGCCCCGTTTCCCCAACTGCATACCGATTGGATGCCATGGTGCTTAAACCTGGATTGTATCAAGAATATACAATAGATGCTCAGTGTGATGATACCCCGGGAACGGTAACAGCGCAGTTGATTGTTCATTCGGGCATCTGTCCGGACTATGATGAAAGCAAAGTGACTTATGGATTTGGTCAAACCCTTCACAAACATGAACCGGTGCCGCACGAAAAGCCTTGGGGCGGTGAAGTAAAATCTGAAGAAGTAAAAATAATAATCTCACCGCCCACAGGTGTTGATTTACAGGCTTACGAGGAATTTCACCCAAAACCATTTGTAGGTGGGTATTGGCGGGAGTTGGTTAAAAAATACCCGACATCCATTTATGCGGGCTACCAGTTCAAATATTTGCTTTGGTATCTTCATCCTGATTTGGACACTTTGACTTCAACAGACTATTTGAAGACATTCCCCATGATCACGGATCCATTCGGCGGGGACAGCCACGGCAACCCGATGATCCCATCGCGTCAGGCCGTCAAAGCGCGGATCAAATTGCTCGGCGATTTTTTGCGAGCCCATCCCGATTTTCCATTGCGGGCGGATTATCTCGAAGGCTGGCTTGCGGAAGCCTATTTGCTTGATGGCCGCTATCAGGATGCCTATGAATCTTACGACTGGCAGGTGAAACATGCCAAGGACAAGTTTGCCGCGGAAACCGCCAACAAGATGAAGGCCGCGATGCTCAAGAAGGGTCTGGTCAGGGCACCGGGGTCTTGAAGCCGGGGCGACGCATGCTTCCCTTCCGCTTTCAATCCGATTTGCATTCATCCTGATAAATTGCTGAGGACTGATCGTTCGGGCGCAATGCGGAGATTCAACATCTGGCTTCAGACCATCGATAAGTCATATTGTTGACCACAAATTCGTATGAGGCGTCACTTCGCGCACTTCGCGCAGAGCCCCGACAACCGCATGAAGTGAGCGATGAGCTCGAACCCATGGTAGCTGGCGATCTCTTCCTGTAGCCGCTCGATGTCGGCGTTGACGAATTCAATGATGCGTCCGCATTGGGTGCAGACGAGGTGGTCATGGTGCTTGCGGCCGATGGCGATCTCATAGACAAAGCGCTGCTCGGTGGCGCGGATTTTCGAGACCATTCCCGACTTCACATAAAGATCGAGGGTGCGGTAAACCGTCGCGCGCGAGCCCTTCAGCCCCTTGCTGCGCAGGCGGGCGTAGAGTTCGTCGGCGTCCATGTGGTCGTGCGCGGAATAAAGTTCGTGCCAGATGGCGAGGCGATCCGGGGTGATGCGCAGCCCCTG
>JAYVQF010000283.1:0-4652 GCA_043777195.1 Thermoanaerobaculia bacterium | reverse complement strand
GCGGCGCAAAATTTACCGTGACTTTGCCACTGGCGGAATAATTTTCGCGGCAGAATGTTGCGGCGCTCAGCCTCATCCGATCCGTGGGTCACGCGCCGGTGGAATCACTGGCCGCAACGGACCCGTCCTCACCGTCTTCCTCATCGCTGACCGGCACCTCCGGCGGGGTCGGGCAATCGCGCAGGTCGAGCGACTTTTCTGCGAGCGTGATCTTCGCGGCGGAGACGCGCCAATCCGAACCACTGGGTTGCATGGCTGCGGTAAATTGTCCTCGCGTGTCTTTTGGTCCGCGCAGCGCCGCCGTGTAACTCGCGTTGCGGCCATCGCGTGTCACCGTGCCCGCGGCGAAGCCGGTCAGAGCCAGCGGAATCTGGTCAGAACATTCCCCTTTCAAAGCGTTGATGGCCGCGATCTCCACCGAGAGATCGGTGCGCCGCCAGCCGGGGCGGGTCCAGCCGAGTGCGACGAGCAGGACAAGCGCGGCGATGCAAGCGATCTGTTTTTTTCGGGAAGATTGCGGTGCTGTGGAGGCGGCAAAGTCCGGGGTCATGACGGTGGAAATTATAGAGGCGTCAGGCTTTTTTTCCCCAGCCGCACATCCAGCGGCCAGGAAATATCCCGCTCTGCTTCAGGATCGCCCCATGCTTCGGCGAGCGACGGGAGCAGCAGTTCAAGCGGGTCGCGGTTGTTTTCCTTGCGAAAGCGCTGCACCGCCGACCAGCTTTCGATATAGCCCGTGAGATGCGCCAACGACCAGCGCGCGGTCATGGCGAAGAGCGGAACGGGAATTTCCGTGAAAGGAAAAGGCAGCGCGTGATAACCCCGTTCGAGAATTTGCCGTTCGGGCGGCCAATAGGGGCCGACCGTTTCCAGGTAGAAACGATTCATCAGCGGGTCAATCTCCGGCGAGATGGAGAGCAGGTTGTAACCCCAAACCGCGAGCAGCCCGCCGGGTTTCAGGACACGGTGGCATTCCGCGTAAAACGCATCGAAGGAAAACCAGTGCAGCGCCTGGGCGACGGTGATGAGATTGACGCAGCCGTTCGGCAAGCCGCTTTGCTCGGCTGTGGCCACCCGGTATTCGACATTTGCTTTTTTTGAGGCATTTTCAAGTTGGGTCGCGCTGGCGTCGGTGGCGATGACGCGGGCGAAATGATCGGCAAGGGCGGTCGCCGCCTGCCCGCCGCCGGTGGCGCAGTCCCAAACTAGTTCGCGCGCGGGGGAAGCGGCCGCGAGGAATTCATAGAGTACAGGCGGATAGGTGGGCCGAAAGCGGCTATAGAGCGCGGCATGACCGGAGAAGTGATCTTTGAAGACGGGAGTGTCAGGCGTGTTCATCGGCGAAAATTATGACGGCCCTGCCCACCGTTCCACACCGTGTGCGGAATAATTACCCCCTCGCAAGAATTCAATTCGCTCATCGCTCATCGCTCATCGCTCAACGTTCAACGCTCATCACTCGTCAACAGATTCCGAACGCTCTCGCGTCCGGCGAGGAACCTTCCATGCATGATCCCGTCATTCTTTCTGCCGCTCGCACCGCCATCGGCAAGTTTCAGGGGGCGCTGTCGTCCTTCACCGCGCCGCAGCTGGGCGCTTTCGCGGTGAAAGAAGCACTGGCGCGCAGCGGTGTGCCGGCGGAAAAAATTGACGAAGTGATCATGGGGACAGTCTTGCAGGCCGGGCTGGGGCAAAATCCTGCGCGGCAAGCGGCGCTTGGCGCTGGGCTGCCCGATTCGATCGCGGCGTTTACTTTGAATAAAGTGTGCGGGTCGTCGCTCAAGGCGGTGATGGTGGCGGCGCAGGCGATCAAGGCGGCGGACAGCGATTTCATCATCGCCGGCGGCATGGAATCGATGACCAATGCGCCCTATCTTTTACCGAAAGCGCGCGAGGGCATCCGCCTGGGTCACGGCGAAGTGGTGGATTCGGTGATCCACGACGGACTGTGGGACAAATACAACAATTACCACATGGGATGCACCGGTGAAGTCGTCTCGAAGGAATGGCAGGTCACGCGAGCCGAGGCCGACGAATTCTCGGTGCGCTCGCACCAGCGCGCCGCCGCGGCGATGAAGTCGGGGGCATTCGCGAAAGAGATCTTCACTGTTGAAATTCCGCAGCGCAAGGGCGAAAGCATTAAATTCACATCCGACGAAGGCGTCCGCGCCGATTCCTCGATGGAAGGATTGGCGAAAATGAAAGCCGCCTTCGAGAAGGACGGCACCGTCACTGCCGGCAACGCCTCACAGCTTTCCGATGGCGCCAGCGCGGTCGTGGTCGCCTGTCAGCAGAAGGCCGAGAAGCTGGGCTTCAAGCCGCTGGCGAAAATCGTCGCCTATGCCACCGCCGGACTGGCGCCGAAGTATGTGATGATGGCGCCGGAAAAAGCGGTGCGCATGATCTGGGAAAAAACCGGCTGGAGCGCGGGCGATGTCGATCTGTATGAACTCAACGAAGCCTTCGCGGTGCAGGGCGTTGCCCTGACGAAAGTGCTCAATCTCGACCCCGAAAAAGTGAATGTCAACGGCGGCGCGGTCGCCCTCGGCCACCCCATCGGCGCCAGCGGCACCCGCGTGCTGACGACGCTGCTTTATGCCTTGCAGGCGCGTGGCGGCAAGCGCGGGATCGCCAGCCTCTGCTTGGGCGGCGGCAACGCGGTGGCGATGGCGATTGAATTAATGTGATCGTCCTCAGTCATTTGTGCCCGGCCGACTGTGGCCGCGGAGCATCCGGCCGGTATAATTCGCTCTGCCGCAAACTGTCCCGTACCGGATTTTTTTTTAATTTATTTGGAGCGTATTTAATGTCCAATTACACCACCGCCGAACTCAAGCCGAAATATCACAAAGCCGTGCTCGACTGGCAACTGAAAAACTTTCCCGATTTCGCCTACATCACGAAAGTCTGGGAACAGCACTGGAAGAGCGTTCCCGTGGTCTCGCTCAGCGCCAAAATCGGCGAGATGAAAATGAACGAGATCGAATACGGCGCGCGCAAGGGGCAGCCAAAAATCGAGCATGCCCGCGAGATGTCGGGCAACATGTTCTATACCGCCTGCGACATCATCAAGACCCAGTGCTCCACCGAACTCGGATCCATCCAGCAGCACCGGCTGACCCTGGACCAGGCGATTTCCGACGAGCACCGCCATTCCATCCTGCGCATCATGGCGGAGGAATTGCGCCACGGCTATCAGATGTTTTGGGTGCTCGACAACGACGCCGACTGGTCGCCCGGCGGCCATGATGATGTGGCGAAGCAGACCATCGAGGGATTGCTCGCGGAAGAACTGGGCACCCATGTGCTCGATGCTTTCAACATTGAATTCACCTCGATCCTTGACAACATGGTGTACGCGACGATCATTGACCTGGTCGGCAAATACCAGCTCTCCATGCAGCAGGTTTTCTCCTATGCGCCGATGGCCCGTTCGATGGGGCCGATGCTGATCGAGGAAAACTACCACATGGGTTCGGGGCGCAAATTTCTGCGCGAAGTCGTGGTCGCGGCGGCGCAGCAGAAGGGGAAATATTCGCTGGACGATCTCTCCCGCGCCTTTGCCGTCTGGTATGCGCGGGGCCTGGAGATGTTCGGCGGTGAGAGCGGCGGCAACACCGCGGTGGGTTTCGGCTTCAAGGACAAGGACAACGCCACCTCGCAGGGGGAATACCGCGCCGAAGTCGAGGGCGTGGTGGACGCGCTCAACGGCGCTGCGATCGAGATTTGGAAGCCCGGCATCAATGCGGCCGACGCGCGCGGTCTGGCGGCGCTTCTCCGCGAAACCCAGGAAACCCAGCAGGGGATCAAGCCCGAGCAGCTTATCCGCCTGCCGCACCGAAGTTTCTACCGCCGCCGGGGCAACGACCTGTACACCTTCCACGCCTATGATGTGCATGGCCGTCTCATGAGCGAGAATGGCAGGGAACTTTCAACACCGGCTTACCGCAACTATCTGGAGGGCGTGCTCCCCGCCGCCTATGTAAAAACCAAAGATTTCGCCGATCATCTGGGCCATTACGACAACGCGCAAACCGGCAACGGCGGTGGCGCTAAGCTTTTTTGACGCTCGGCCGCATCGCGTATCGGGTAAATTTCCCGCCGATGTTGCGGGCGCTGCGGACACGAATACAAGGACTGGCGGCGGTGGTCTGGCGGGCACATGCTTCGCCCGGCCGGCTGGCTGCTGCGGTTTTTGTGGGCGCAATCATCGGTGCCAGCCCGCTCCTCGGTTTACATTTGCCGCTGTGCCTGCTGCTGGCCGCGATATTGCGGCTCAATCCGGTGGCGATGTACGCGGCGGCGAATATTTCATTGCCGGTATTTCTGCCTGCGCTCGCCTTCGCCAGCGTGCAATGCGGCGCCTGGCTTAGGCGCGGCGAATTTCTGCGCATCAGCCATGCTTATTTTTCGGCTCATTCGGCGCGTGCGCTGGCCGGCGAATTCTTTGTTGACTGGCTGATTGGCGGGCTCTTTGTCGGAGCGATGATCGGCGGGGTCTTCGCACTGATAATCTGGCGGGTCGCCCGCCGGCGAACGCCCGAACCGGAAAATTCATCGCGAGCCCGGGTGCGTTCGGCGCTGATGCGCGCGGCGGCGCGTTATGGCGGCGTGCACAATGTATACAACAAATACATCTGGTGGAAGGCCCG